>DGGS01000045.1 GCA_002392325.1 Bacteroidales bacterium UBA3868 | reverse complement strand
TTCTATAGTTGTAAGGTGAATGTGCAGGAGTTGGATGATGAGAAGATTAAAAATGCGAAAAACCTCCTTTTTGATATTCAGAAATCCAAAAGGGTGCGAATTGGCAAAATCAACATCAATGGCAATCATGGGGTTACGGATGCGGTGCTGCTCCGTTCCATGAAGGAGACGAAAGAGAAGTTCATCTTCATGCCCTTCCATAAAATGGACACTGCTATCGCTTACTGTCTGAAACACCCTGGATACTATGAGTCCAAGGATATCAAGGAGCACATGGATGATTATTTCGCGGATAGGGTGAAATTGCGCATTTTCAAAAAATCCAAATTCATCAAAGAATCCTATGAGGATGATAAAGTGAAATTGATAAACCGCTACAATGAATTGGGTTATCGGGACGCCGTGATCACCCGCGACACATTCTATCTGGATGGTCGTGACATGCATATCGATATCGATGTGAACGAGGGTCCCCGTTACTATTTCCGCAATATCAATTTTGTGGGTAACACCATCTATCCCACTTCGTTGTTGAAGCAGTTGCTTGGCATTGAGAAAGGGGATGTGTATAACCAAACGCTTCTGAATAAGAGTCTTACAATGAAAGAAGAGGGCGATGATATCGCTTCCCTCTACATGAATAATGGTTATCTATTCTTCAATGCCAATCCGGTGGAGGTTGCTGTGGAAAACGATTCTATCGACTTGGAAATCCGCATCCGGGAAGGCAAGCAGGCCCGTTATAATAAGATCTCGATTGCCGGAAACACCAAGACCAATGACAATGTCATTATGCGTGAGATTACGACGATTCCAGGGCAGTTGTTTAACCGTGCCGATTTGATTCGTACTCAGCAAGTGCTGATGTCATTGGGCTATTTCAATCAGGAAAAAATGGATGTGCAACCCAAGCCCAACGAAGCCGATGGAACGGTGGACATCAATTATGTGGTGGAAGAAACCTCTTCTGACCAACTCTCGTTGAGTGCTGGATATGGTGCCACAGGTTTTGTGATTACCGCAGGTATCGCCTTCAACAATTTCTCCACATACAAGTTGTTTAAGAAAGACGCTTGGACGCCCATACCCGGCGGCGATGGACAGCGCTTGGCGTTGAATGTTTCCACCAACGGTCAATGGTACCAATATTACAATCTGTCGTTTACCGAACCTTGGTTGGGAGGCAAGAAACCCAATGCGTTGACGGTGGGACTTTATTACCAGAAACAATCCAATGGAAAGGCCAGACGCGATGCTACCTACGCCTCATCCAGTATTGCGGGCGCGTCCCTCTCGCTGGCATCCAAACTGAAATGGCCCGACGACTATTTCCAGATGTCCCACACGCTGTCATACGAATACTATAAGGTGAACAACTGGTCTGGATATTATATTTTCAGCAACGGTTTCGCCAACAGTTTCAGTTATATTTTCACCCTTTCCCGCAACTCTGTTAATGCGCCCATTTATCCGCGTGACGGATCCAGCATATCTTTCAGTATGCAGTTGACTCCCCCGTACTCATTGATGGGGCACAAGGATTATTCCAAGTTGTCGGATCAGGAGAAATACAAATGGTTGGAGTTCCACAAATGGAAATTCACCGCATCTTGGTTTACCCGTATCGTGGACAACCTGGTACTGAATGTCCGGTTGAAAATGGGCTTCATGGGTTGCTATAACAAAGACATCGGCATCAGCCCGTTCGGCCGATTCTATCTCGGTGGCGATGGCTTGTCGAACTACTCCTACGACGGGCGCGAGATTATAGGTATGCGCGGTTATGACGACGCTTTCCTGTCACCTTATATGGACGGCACATCAATCGGAGCCAGCATCTACAATAAGTTCACGGCGGAAATCCGTTATCCCATCACGCTTAATCCTTCCGCCACCGTGTATGTCCTCGCTTTCTTGGAAGCCGGTAAGGGCTGGATCGACAAACGCCAGTATAATCCGTTCGACTTGTACAAATCAGCAGGTCTGGGTGTGCGTGTCTATCTGCCGATGTTCGGTTTGCTTGGCTTTGACTGGGGATACGGTTTCGATGAGGTGCCCGGCAGAACCAACGGGAAACCGAGCGGAAGCAAGTTCCATATTTCCATTAACCAGTCCATTGATTAAACATTTGCAAACATAATAAATCTAACAGTAATCCGTTTTACCCCAAAAAAACAATACGATATTATGAAAAAGATTTTTTTATCCGCTTTGATAGTTTTACTGGCAAGCACCGGATTCTGCCAGAAATACGCTTACATCAATTCTGAATACATTCTCTCCCATCTTTCTGAATATAAAGAGGCACAGGCCGAGTTGGACCGCGTGGCGGTAATGTGGCAGCGCGAAATCGAATCCAAATTCGCCTCTATCGATTCCATGTATCGTAAGTACCAGGTGGAATCCATCACCATGCCTGACCAAATCAAGAAAAACAGGGAGGAAGCCATTATCGCCCAAGAGCGCGCGGCAAAGGAATTGCAGAAAAAACGCTTCGGCCAGGATGGCGATTTGTTCAAAAAAAGAGAGGAATTGGTTAAACCCATCCAAGACAGAGTTATTTCGACCGTCAATGATTACGCGAAAGAGAAAGGTTTTGCCTTCGTTTTTGATACCGCCGGCGAGATGTCTATCATCTATGCCGATCCGAAATGGGATATCAATGCCGTGATTCTTCAGAAACTGGGCGTTTCAGTAAACGATGAATTGGATGATTAGTCAACGATAAATAATTAGTTTACCATAAAAAAATAACACTTCAATGAAAAAGATTTTATTACTCATCGCAGCTGCATTTTTGTTCTCTGTTGGCACTGCCGATGCGCAAAAGTATGGTCATGTGAACTCAGGTGAGATTCTGGAGGTGATGCCCGGAATTGACTCTTTACAAATTAAATTGAAAGCTTTCCAGGATGATCTTCAGACCATGTATGAGAGTATGATGACGGAGTATCAGCAGAAGAAAGACAAATTCGACCGTGAGGTGGGTACCATGTCTTCCGCTGTGCGCCAAGTGCGTGAGAAGGAATTGCAGGATCTGGCCACTCGTATCCAGGAGTTCCAAGCCAACGCTCAAGATGATTTGGAGGAAAAACAGTACGAGCTTGCCAAACCTTTCCAGGATGCCATCCAGAACGCCATCAACAAAGTGGCCAAGGCAAACGGTTATGCGTATATTTTCGACACCAAGATTCTGCTTTATTACGGCGCTGGTGACGATATCACCCCTTTGGTTAAGAAAGAATTGGGAATTAAATAATGCTCATTAAGATGAAAAAGTATATCATAATTCTGGTTGCGCTTTGCTTTTCCTTGACAGGTTTTGCGCAGAAGGCCAAATTTGGACATGTTGACTATGCGGCTATCATGAAAGAAATGCCTGGCATTGACACTGCCCAGACAAACTTGCTGAATCTTCAGAAAGAGTTGCAGGAAACCGGGCAACTGATGGCGGAAGAGTTGCAAACCAAAGAGGCGGAGTATAAGAAAATGGCTATGTCCGGGGCGTCTGCCGCTATCTTGAAAGTGAAGGAGGACGAACTGACGAAGATGTACGCCCGCCTTCAAGAGTTCGCCGCCAAAAGCGAACAGGAGTTGCAGGAAAAACAAATGGAATTGCTGAAACCTTTCCAAGACAATCTGATTGCCGCCATCAAGGCGGTGGCCGAAAACGGGAAATACACCTATGTGTTCGATATCTCCACCTTGGCGTTTTACGCTGAAAGTGAGGATTTGACGAAAGCGGTCCGAACGCAATTGGGTATCAAATAAAAAAAGAGGGTCGATTGACCCTCTTTTTTTTACTCAAAATCTTTTCAGATTACTCTAAGCTGATTGCTTCGCAGGGGCATACATCAGCGCATGCGCCACATTCGATGCAGAGATCAGGGTTGATAGAGTATGCAGCGCCTTCAGAAATAGCTTCTTGAGGGCATTCACCTTGGCATGTGCCACAAGCTGCGCAAAGATCCGGATTAATTTTGTAAGCCATTTTTTTTAAGTTTAGTTGTTGTTTTTAATGGGACAAAAATACATTATTTTTTCATTCGCAGACTATAATTTTTTTTCATAGTTTAATGGCGTATGATTTGCCTGGTTTACAGGTGATTACATTTTTTAACTCCAGTTCCAAAAGCATTCCGGCCAGTTGTGAAGGGGTGTAATTTGGAAAATGTTCCGTAATTTTGTCGATGGGAACAGCGACTTGCCCACGGAGCAAATCCACCAGAGATTGCTCATTTTCGTTGAGTTCGACGAACAATTGGGTTTGTGCTCCGGCGTTCAGCGCACCCTTCCAGTTCATGATGTCCATAATGTCGTCGCCGGATGTGATGAGGGCGGCCACATTTTTCCGGATGAGTTGGTGGCAGCCCAAATGCATAGGGTCGTGTATTTGCCCCGGAATGGCCAGCACATCCCGATTGTAGGAGTGCGCCAAATATGCGGTGATGATGCTCCCGCCCTTCTCTCCGCTCTCCGCCACCAAGGTCGCGTCGCTCATGCCCGCGATGATCCGGTTGCGCTTTGGAAAATTCAAACGATCTGGTTGGGTGTTGTAGGAAAACTCACTGATGAGCGTGCCCCCGTGATCCACAATCCGTTGCGCCAAATCCTTGTTGGAATAAGGATAAATGACCCCCAAACCGCTGCCTAAAACGGCAATTGTGCGCAATTGGTTCTCGATAGATTTTTTATGTGCTTCAGTGTCAATTCCATACGCCAGTCCGCTAATCGTCACGATATCGCTTCCCTTCAGTTCGCGTAGGATTTTGTCCACACATTGTCTCCCGTATTCGGAGGCGTTACGGGTGCCTACAAAAGCCAATGAATGAGCCATGTTGAATCCCCCATTGCCCAAATAATAGAAGGCAAGCGGGCCGTCAGGGCACAACTTGAGCCGGTAGGGAAAGCTCTTGTCGCTGTAAAAACAGAGTCGGATGCCGGCCCGGTCCATTTGTTTCAGTTCGGCATCCACCAGACGGCGTATTCCGCTGTCAATGGCGGGAAGCGCCAAATGCTTTTTGGCGTTGCGGAGCGCTTTCCGCCAGGTTTCAGGTTCTTCAAAAATCTGCGTGGCGGAACCTGCCAGCTGTAACATTTTCTTGATGGAAGCCGGTCCATACCCTTTTTGATGCTGTATGGCAAGGCGGTAAAAATCTTCAGAATAATGCATGAGAAACTATTTTATTTTCATATTGCAAAGATAATATTATTTTGTATTTTTGCAAATCAACAAAGATCCAAAACGATGAAAAAATTATTCTATATTGCCATTGCGACGCTTTTGCTTGTGGGTGTCGGTTGCAAGCAGAAATCCGTGCCAGCGTTCAAGTCCGACAACTTCTCCACCGGGAAAGCCGGAGAAATGATTCTGGCCATAGATTCCAATTATTGGACCAAAGCGGCCATGAAAGCCATTTATGATGTGCTGCAGCAGCCACAACCGGCTATCAACCAGATAGAACCCATGTTTGATGTGATTCAATGCAGCAACAAGGATTTTCTGGCCTCATTCACCCGCCATCGCAACATCGTGCAGTTTGACTGCAAACAACATTATTCGGGCAATTCTTTTGAGATAGAGAAGAATCCTTATACGAATCCGCAAATTCTGGTGAAGATTCGTGGCAACAATCTGGATTCCTGCCTCGCCCTCTTCTTGCAGCATCAGGATGAGATTATTAAAGTTATGTATGACAATGATTTGGCGCGGTTGCAAAACGCCCACCGCAAACTGAACAATCCGACTGTGGAGAAAAAGATTAAAGAAAAGTTCGGCATCACCATGACGATTCCCACCGAATATTTTGTCGGTCGCGAGGAGAATGATTTTCTCTGGCTCTGCTGCCGAACCCCGAAAAACGACCGTTTCATCATGATTTACCAAACTCCCGCCTACACCATAAATCCTGCGAATGTGGTGGCCAAAAGAGACAGTGTGACCAAGGCCTACATTGCGGGAGCGGTGCATGGCGCATATCCTAAGGTGGCTGATGTGAAGGACTTCCCCTTGGCGCAAAATATCCAGTTGCGCTATCATAATGGATTGGAATTGAGAGGTTTCTGGGATTCTGTGCGCGATAAGATGGGTGGACCGTTCTATAGTTTCACGATGCAGAATGCCGATAACAGCCAATGCATTACCATTGACGGTTTCGTGTATGCCCCGCAGGAGCACAAGCGTGATTATATCCGCGAGGTGGAATCTATTGTGAAATCACTGAATTAATTTCTTACACACTTGTAACATTTTCCTTCTTTTTTGCGACATAGTTATCGTGGCAGCAACAGAACAGGAAATACAAGAGTTAATTGACGGTTGTCTGAACAACAACCGCAATGCTCAACGTAAACTGTATGAGATGTTTGCTCCTACGATGTTAGGCGTGTGCATGCGCTATGTGGGCAGTAAGGAGAAAGCGGAGGATGTGATGGTGGACGGTTTTATGGGCGTGTTCCAGAACCTGTCCTCCTATCGGAAAGAGAGTTCTTTGGAATCGTGGATCCGTTCCATCATGGTTAAAACCGCCATTTCCCATTTCAGGGCGGAGAAACGGCATTTGATGAACGACAGTTTGGACGACAAGGAGGATTATCAATTGCCGATAACGGAAAAGGAGGGCTCCATCGTGACCCGGTTGGAAGCGAAACAGGTTCTGGAGATTGTGGCGCAGATGCCTGAAGATTTGAGGGTGATTTTTAATTTGAGATTAGTGGAAGAATATAGTTTCAAGGAGATTGCAAAAGAATTGGAGAAGAATGAGAACACGGTAAGGGTATATTACCAGCGTGCCCGAAAATGGTTGATTGACCAAATAATATAATGATTAGAGACGCGCGGTCGTGCGTCTCAACGGTCGTGCATCTCAACGAATAGAAGATGAACAACATAAAAGACATATTGACACACCAAAAGGCAACCCCGTCTCCCGATTGCTGGGACAAAATCAGCAGTCGGTTGGATATAGTGATGCCGCAAGGGGCTGAACAGGCCGCCTCGCAGGCCGCGTCTGCCACATCGCAGGGCGGGCACCTCCTCGGTTCGCTGGCCGCCAAGATTGCGGCGGGTGTGGTCGGTGTGGCTGCTGTGGCTACGGTGGCCACCGTGGCGCTTACGCGCGACAAGTCCACACAACCCCAAGAGTCACAGCCGGTTGTTCTGGTTGACACCGTTGATTCGGAAACGATGGGCGATCAGTCCCAACCCGTTTCTCCGGAAGTGTTGCAATATACCGAATATACATCAGGCGAGCCTGTGTCTGTAAATAATTCTGTATCAAATAATAACAATCAAAATAGGGATGAGGTTCAACCTGTTCAACCGGTTGTAAACACCCAAGTGACCGAATCCATCCCTGTTGTGATGCCAGTGAATGTTACAACACCGGTAGTGGAGAACAGAGTGGGGAAGGGTAGTAGTGGAGTGCAGACTGCGCAAATGCGTCCGCAACCGGCCGTACAATCCCCACATGTGGCGCAAGCCGTGCAACAAGACCCTGTTGTTCAGCAACTTCCAGAAGATGCGATAGATTGGACTCCGCCCATCAAATTGGAGATTCCCAATGTTTTCACCCCCAATGGCGATGGGGTTAATGACAAATTTGTGATTGTGGGTCTGGAGAATTGTATGCAACGCAAACTTGAGGTGCGGAACCGTGCGGGTCAGGTTGTGTATAGGAGTAACAGTTATGAAAACACTTGGGACGGAGGCGATTGTCCCGACGGAATGTATCGCTATATGTTCCTTTATACAGGCGACAACGGCATTGAGCAGACGCTTTCCGGTGTGGTGACCATTATTCGCCGGTAGAAATATCCTTCTTGATTTTCCGAATCATGTCCACAGCTTTGATGTTTCGCGGCGAGACGATGTCAATCCATCCGCTTTCAATCGGATAAACCCGATTCTCTTTTACGGCGGGAAGCAAGGTGTATGGATATTGGTTGCAGAATGCCTCTTTGTCTTCCTTTCGGATTAAAATGATGTCGGGATTGGCCTCAAAGAGAACCTCACGGCTGATATTCCAAGTGGATAATTTCTTTCCAACATTCTCACAACCAGCCAATTCGATAATTTCGTTGATGTGCGTGTTTTTAGGAGCGGTGAAATCGCCGGCGTCACCAAAACCAACCACATAATAGACTTTTTTCCTGGTAGTGGAGTCTTGGGCGTTTTCCTGTCGGATGCCGTCAATTTTATCTCTCCAGTTGGAAGCTTCCG
>DGGS01000112.1 GCA_002392325.1 Bacteroidales bacterium UBA3868 | reverse complement strand
GTCAACACGATACCGGCGATACCAGGCAATGTAAGCACGGCGCCCATAGAGGCAAGCACACCAACGATGAAGAACACATTGGCGAACAGAGCCAAGTCAGCCACCAAACCGGCACGGCTATAGTAGAAGAACATGTACAGAATAACCAAGATGAAGGCGGCGAGGAAGGAGAGCAAACCGGATTTGATGGATTCCTTACCCAAGGTAGGACCCACGATTTCGGATTGGACGATGTTCACACGGGCCTCAAGGTTACCGGAGTTCAACACAGTGGCAAGGTCTTTGGCTTCTTCAATAGTGAAGTTACCGGAAATTTCGGAGTTACCGTTCGGAATCTCGGAACGCACGGTCGGAGCTGAATAAACAAACTCATCCAGCACGATAGCAATGGCGGTCAGTTTGCGGGCGCTGTTGTCAGCGGCCTCTTTGGTGATCTTGCGCCACTCGTCAGCGGCTTGGTCTTCCATAGACATATTGACCACCACGCGGTTGTTCTGGTCAACATCCTGGCGGGCCGTACGCACCACGCGCGCGCCACCGATAGTTTCGGAACTCAAAAGCGGTCCGATACGATCGTTTTTCTTCTTCAACGGATACAACGGATAGGCGTTGCCGTATTCTTTTTCAGGAGAACCCCAGTAGAACACCACATTGTTGTCACCGAGGATCTTCTGCAATTGCGGGAGCAAGCTGTTGATCTTGGGCATGTCGGACTCTTTGAAGTAACCGATCACATAGCTGCCGGGGATAGCCACGGCTTTGCTCAGGATGGCGCCTTCGCCGACTTCTTCCACTTCATCCTCATCAACCTCCTCATCTGGAAGTTGTGCGGTGAGACTGTCGGTTGTGGCAGCGGTATCAGCAACGGCGTTCGGGTTTTCCTTCTGGTTCTTCAACTGCTGTGCCAGTTGCGCGTCGGCAACGGCAAAGCGCTGTTGGATGGAACGACCGCCCACGGCCTCGTTGTAAACCTCCCAGAATTCAAGTTTCGCAGTGCTCTTCAAAAGGTCGGTCACACGCTCGGGTTCCTTGACACCAGGAAGTTCCACGAGGATACGGCCGCCTTGCAGCAATTGGATGTTGGGCTGTGCTACACCGAAACGGTCGATACGGGTACGCAGAATCTTAAAGGTGCGGTCCACGATTTCGCCGGACTCTTTCTTGATGAAACTGATAATCTGCGCGTCGGTGGCGTTCTTGATGCCGGAACGCTCGCCAAAATAGGTGCGCAGGTTGGCATTGTTCAATTTCAAAGCAGCCTTCTGACTGTTGAAATTCTTGACAAATATATCAATGAAATCACCGCCGGTCGTCTTTTCATACTCGCTGACGGATTTTTCAAAAGTGGTCTTGAACAACGGATCTTCCGTATTGGTGGCCAAACTTTGCACCACATCCGGCATGGAGATCTCGAGGGTGACATTCATACCGCCCTTCAAGTCCAAACCCAAATTCAACTCTTTATACTTACATTTCTTGTAAGTGTTTCCCAAATACACGGTGGAATCGTTCATGTTGGTCAGATACTGACGAGTTCTGGCCTCCACAACGGAATCAATCAAATGTTTCTCCAACATCACATCACCGTTGGCCTCTTTCTTCACTTCCTCGATGGCAGCCGGGTCATTCGCAAAATTCGCGGCCTTCTTCTCCACTCTCCAGGTAACGAAGGAGAAGGAAAGACAATACAAACAAACCAGCACGAGAAGAACTGTAAAGAATAAAATTAGTCCTTTGTTTTTCATCTTTTCTTTTCTATTTATTTGATTTATAATTATTTATATATTTTTACACCTTAAAAATTCAAGGTTGCAAATATACAAAAATTGTCAATCCGTCAAATGACTGTAATAAAATATTTTGCGGGCGGGGATTTCAGACTACAGATTGTCACGGAAATCATGATGCAACGGGAGTTTCAGCACGTCTTTCAGCACAGAGGCCTTAACATTCAAGGTGAACCTCCAACCCTTGCGGTATCCGAACGGTATCCAATTGAAACTCATCTCCCAACAATGCAAGTCACGGTAAACATCTATCGAGGTGTAAGACAGACTCTTCTGCACAAAATCATAACCGGTAGTGAAACCCACCCGCCACTTCCGCGTGACATTGATCTCGCCTTGCACATTCAGCGTGTGAACCATGTTATGGGTGTACTTGTTGGTATCTATCAGACGATAGTACAGAAGGTTGTCGTTGATGCCGTAGGTAAATGTGTAATTGAAGGTGAACGACCATTTCTGCCAATCCTTGTCTGTTTGCCGGTTTTGACCACTCTTTTCGTCGTTATTCTTCTTGCGGAAGGTATTCTGGTCGATACGCCAGTTCAACGCGATGCTGAAATCGGTGGACGACAAGCGGAACAACCGGTGGTTGACCTTCCACTCGAACTGGTTCACCCGCACCCCATTGGTGTTGATGATATAGGGGTCGAACAGAAAATTGAAGGTGAGGTACAATTGTCTGAACAGCGTGCTCCGCCCGTTAATGGAGAGCCGTGACCAATTAAGCGAGTCCGCGGCAATGTTATAATTCATCGAGACATTCAGATTGTCGAAGATGGGAATCTTCTTATAGCCCGTGATGGTGTCGCGGCGCGAGCGCACTTTTATTTCCACATTATTGCCAAACGAAAGTTGCACAAGGGCCTGCGTATTACGGCTCACCGTGCCGAAAATGGCGTTGTCGTACAAGGTGTACTCCACCTCCTCGCCAGTGAACGGGTTCAGATAGCGGTCCACAATCCGCCCTGAAAGGTTGGGTCGGTAGGTGAAGTTCAGCGTCGGGGTAACCACATGGCGAATGGCGTTGAGGGCGCCCTTCTTGAACATGTACATAAAGTATATCTTAGTCGTCAGGGATGAAGAGACGCTAACATCGTGCAAGGCGCCGAATCCCCTATGGAAATGCTGGTTTATCACGCCCATCATATTACCGCCCGTAGTATCAATCGTCATATCCCGGGTATAAGACTGCAAGTACCATTTCTCCACCAAAGTGGCAGTCGTGTTCCAGTTAATCAGTTTCGCGATTTTAATCGGGATGGTCAACGGAATGTTGTGCATCATGCCAAAATTCATCTCATCCCATGTTTGCTTCTTCAAGAAAAGCGTATCGTAAGTGTCCACCTGGCCTGTCAGTTGCGAGGTCCACTTTAACGATATGTTGTCATACCATTTCAACGAACCCACCTTGTTTTTCTTCCGGAACGGGTAAAACTGCACCACCGACATGTTGATATCGGGGAGTTTGAGGTTCACATCATGAGTGTTGGTGTTCTGGGAATACGAAAGGGTCGCATCCATAAAAAACACATCTTTCAGCGAGGTGGAAACATTGAGTGAGGAAGTGTACTGGTTGGAAAGATAGTCGGCCGTGGAGGTCATGTTATATTTCGAGTAATTGCTACTCACAATGTCAACATGAGCGTTGAACCGGGTGTGCGGGTGGGACTTCATATCCTGCTTGTGATCCCAATAAATCTTGTAGTCATTGGAGCAACGGTAACTGGAGTCGAGCCGGTCGCCGGTACGCGTCTGCGAGAACTGCAGATTCACTTCGCCGTTGCATTTATACCGGAACACATAATTCGACTTGGCCTTCACTGCCCAGCTTCCACGGGTGTAAATGTCAGCCGAGAGCAGCAGGTCCAGGTTGTCGCTGATGGCAAAATAAAAACCCAAATCCTGGAAATAGAAACCCAAACTGGATGATTCGCCGAAGGAGGGCATCACGAAACCGGATTTGCGCTGCGTTTCCAACGGAAAGAAGGCAAACGGGATGGCGATTGGGGTCGGCACATCCTTGAAACTCAGGTACGCCGGACCGATAATAATTTTATCATGTTGGATAAACTTGGCTTTGGTAAAATCCACCTCATAATGCGGGTGGTCCAATTCGCAGGTGGTGTACTTGCCCTTTTTGATGAAAGCCACATTATCATCCATTTTCTTAATATGCTCGCCATGCACAAAACCCTCATCCTGCGTCGTAATCACATGGGTGATCTTTCCCTTATGGGTAGTGAAGTTGTACTTGATCTCCCGGGCGCGGTATTCCGACTCGCCCTGCGCAAAGACAGGGCTTCCGCGCACAATTCCAAAAGAATCGGCCACACCGCAGGCGTACAGCTCGTTATTGGCAAAGTCAATCTCAATGTAATCGGCACGCAGTTCCATATCCTCATATTTCACCACGGCATCGCCAAACAGGTAGGTATAGCGGCGACTGATATCATTGACGGCGGAGTCCTTGGCGCTGTAAGTCACCAGGGAATTCAGCGCATTGGGGGAAAGTTTCTTATGGAACACCACCGTGTCGGAGGAAAGCGAATCCGTCTTCAACGAATCTTTCGCCACCTGCGCGGGCGCTCCCGTCGCGCGCAATGGCCTACGCCCCCGTGGGGTCTGAGCATGGGAATATACACAAAACAGATTGAATATCAGAAAGATAAACAATCCGAAAAATAAAAAACGAGTTGTGTATATTTTTTTACTCAACGCTTATATATTGTATAATAATATCCTAAATTTGCACGTTTAAAAAAAAGGCAAAAATAATCAAAAAGTTTGAAAGAAATGAACTTAAAAAAACAGTTCTTATTGTGTTTGATGATAATTTTCGGTTTTGCTCCGTTATGGGGCCAGTCCAATGGCAAGACCTTCAAAGTGGTGATTGACGCCGGACACGGTGGAAATGATCCGGGTTGTCTGGGACTCACCTTAAAGGAGAAGGATGTGAATCTGGATGTGGCCTTGCGGGTTGGCAAACTGATCAGCGAGAACTGTTCCGATGTCCAGGTCATCTACACGCGCAAAACGGATGTCTTCATCGAATTATACAGAAGGGCACAGATTGCGAACAGCAACCATGCCGACCTTTTCATATCATTCCATTGCAACGCGTCCGACAACCATTCCGGGAACGGGGTGGAGACTTATGTGATGGGTCTTGCCAAAAGCGAGGCCAATCAGGCCGTGGCCCGCAAGGAGAATGCCGCCATGCTTATGGAAAAGAACTATCAGAACAATTATGACGGTTTCAACCCCAACTCGCCAGAGTCGAATGTCATCTTCTCCCTTTATTCTTCGGCGTATCTGAACAATTCCATCTCGATGGCCAGCAAGGTGCAGAAAAACCTGGTTTCCATATCGCATCTGACAGACCGAGGGGTAAAACAGGCCGGTTACTGGGTGCTCTACAAGGTTGCCATGCCCAGCATCCTCATTGAAATGGGGTTCCTCACCAATGCCACCGACGACGCTTTCCTGTCGAAAAAGAGCAATTTGGACAAATATGCTGCCGGCATCTACAACGCATTCGCCGATTACGCATCCGGAATCACTGGAAGCAGCTACAAGAGACTCCCCATGAACGGCACTTCCACACCCGAACCCAAGAAAAATGAAAAACTTGAAAAAGTTCAAGAGCCCGAGCAGTCGGTGGCCGTGAAAGAAGAGACCGCCCAAAAACATGAAGTGGTGGAAGTGACGAAAGACATTCCCGTTCAAAAGGCCGAAACCGGGGATGACGGCGCTATTCGATTCAAGGTTCAGTTCTTCGCCTCTCCGGACAAACTCTCCAACAATGACAAACGCCTTCAGGCACTGTCAAATGTCAGTTGCTACCAGGAAAATGGTCTATGGAAATACACCACAGGAAATGAAGGCAGTTATGAGGCCGCTGCCGACATCCTGAAAGAGGTGAAAAAAACATACGGTGACGCGTTCATGGTCGCTTTTCAAGGCAATAAAAAAATATCTGTCAACGAGGCTCGCCAATTGCTGAAAAAATGATATTTTTGCAACCTTGAATATTAAAAATGAAGAACAACAAGGATAACCAACAGTACTCAGCCAAGAACATACGCAGCATGAAGGTGGCCATTTTCTGCATTGCCGCCCTCATTATTTTCTATCTAGGCGCAAACTTTCTGAAAGGACTCAATGTGTTCAGCCACAAGACATATTTTTATGCTGTGATGGAGAACATCGGCGGTCTGCACGAAAGCACGACTGTGGCAGTCAACGGATACCCGATCGGCAAGGTGACCAAAATGAAAATGCTGAGCACGGATCCTGTGCGGATTTGTGCCGAAATCATGGTCACCGAAAAGATTGACCTTCCTAAGGACTCCCGCATTGAGGTGGCGCAAAAGGATGTGCTGGGCGGTATGATTGTCAACATCATCCCCGGTTCCTCAAAAGTGATGGCGCAAAGCGGCGACACGCTGCAATCCTCACTCGCCGGCGGGCTTTTCGACGGCATCGACGGCTTGAAGGACCAGCTGGCCAGTGTCATCGCCTCCGTGGACACCATCGCCCTGGCGCTCAAATCAGCATTCCAACCCGACGACCCCGCCAACGGAGCCGCTACGCTGAAGAACACGCTCGCCAACCTTGAGACTTCCACACAGCATCTCAGCCAGATTCTCTCATCCAATGAACCGAAATTGAATGAGATGGTGACCAAACTGAACCGATTCTCCACCACCCTGGACAACGCCTCCCCACAACTCAACGCCATGATCGAGAACCTCAACAACATCTCCGATTCCGTGGCACAAAGCAACATCAAAGCCCTGTTCATGGATGCGCAACAAGCTGTCAGCAACATCAACCATGTGACCGACAAACTGGAGCGCGGCGAAGGCTCTGTGGGGCAACTCATGAACAACGACTCCCTGTATAAGAACATCAACAAGGCCGTGGAAAGTCTGGACAACCTGATCAACGACCTGAAAGCCCATCCGGGCCGCTATATAAATGTATCCGTTTTCGGAAAGAAAAAAGACAAAGAATAAAACCAACAATATGTCATTAGAAATCACAGGCAAACTCATACTTAAACTGCCCATGCAGTCGGGCACCAGCGCCAGCACAGGAAAGCACTGGCAAAAGCAACAATTCGTAATTGAAACTGTGGAGCAGTACCCGCGCAAAATTTGCTCTATGCTCTGGGGCGACAAAACCGACCAGCTCAACCAATTCAACATCGGCGACATGATGAAGATATCGTTCGATGTGGAATCCAGAGAATATCAGGGCAAATGGTACACAGATGTGAAGACCTGGAAGATAGAGCACGCCACCGAGGCGATGCCCGGCATTCCGGAGCCCATGACCTACACCTCTGCCGGCACCCCACCGCACACTTCCTACACACCCCCTGCGGCCGAACCAATGGGCGCACCCGCCGACTTCATGGCTGCCGAGGACACTTTTACAGACGACGGCATGACCGACGATCTTCCGTTCTAAAACACTGGCACCATGGACACTGGCATCTGCATTTGGTCTTCCGTAGCTTTGCGCGCCGAAGCCAGTCACCGCTCCGAGATGGTATCGCAACTTCTGTTTGGCGAAACTTATACGATACTGGAAATGGTCACCGACTGGTATAAAATCCGCACTACGGATTGCGCATACGAGGGATGGCTTTACGCCAAGCAGCATTATCCATTAACAGCGGAAGAGTATGCGCTGAACATCTCCGCGCCACAATACTTTGTGCGAGACACCTTTCTTTATGTGCAAGACACCCTGAACCATATAGCAGCGCCATTGTTCATCGGTTCGCGGTTCCCTATGCCCAAAGACGGTATTTTCTCGCTGGGCAACCGCACCTATAAGGTCTGCCTGCCACAACCCACCGCCCTACCCCACCACGAAGGATTAAGCGAGCAACAGGACCTTCTGCTTGATTTCGCCTTCCATTACCTCAACGCCCCATACCTTTGGGGTGGCCGCACCCCCGCTGGCATTGACTGCTCGGGGTTCGTGCAGAATGTGTACAACAGCATAGGCATACTCCTGCCCCGCGATGCCGCCCAACAGGTGGAATTCGGTGATATTGTGGATTTTGTGGACGAAGCGCGCATTGGCGATTTGGCTTTCTTTGAAAACGAAGAGGGCTATATCATCCATGTGGGCATTGTTTGCGGTTATCACCAAATCCTCCACGCTTCTGGACATGTCCAAATCAACACGCTGGACTCCAATGGCATTTTCCGCGCCGATATGAACAAATACACACACCGGTTGCGCATCATCAAGCGCATCTTGGAATAATCCGGATTCTCTGTCATCATGAAAAAAACACTTCTCATCACTGCCGCGGTGATTGTCGGTTTAGGACTGCTCGCAGCAGGCACTGTGGGTTACATTGTTTTTGGCACGAACACCAAAAACAAAACCGAGGTCACCATCCACATTCCGCGCCACACCGATTATCTGCAACTCCTGGACTCCCTTCACAAGCATGACATCCTGCGCAGTGAAGAGACCTTTGACATGGTGGCGCATTACATGAAATACAAGACCGTCAAGGTCGGCAATTACACTATAAAACCCAAAATGAGCAACTTCGAACTGGTTCGGATGCTCCGCAAAGGGCAGCATTACCCGGTGAAATTCGCCTTCAACAATGTACGCACCTTGCCGCAGTTCATTGAGCGCGCCAGCAAAGTGCTGTTCTTCGACACCCGCGAGCTGGCATCAGTCATGTACGACAGCGGTTTCTGGGAACAATACGGGCTCAACATCGCCTCTTGCCCGCAAATCTTCATCCCCAACAGTTACGAGTTCTACTACGACATAACCCCAGAGGAGTTTGTGGACAAATTTTACAAGATCCACCAGCAATTCTGGAACGAAACCCGCCGGAAGCAGGCCGAGGAAATCGGGCTGACCCCTCTTGAGGTCAGCACCCTGGCATCCATTGTGGAAGAGGAAAATTTCCGTCCGCAGGAAAAAGCCATCATTGCCGGGCTTTATATCAACCGGTTGCACAAAAACATGCTGCTGCAGTCAGATCCTACCGTAAAATTCGCCCTTCGTGATTTTTCCCGCAAGCGCATTTTGAACGCCGATCTGAAGGTGGACTCTCCGTATAACACTTACAAATACAAGGGACTTCCTCCGGGTCCTATCCGTTTTCCGGAGGCGTCAACCCTTGACTCCGTTCTTCACTACACGCACCACAACTATTTGTACATGTGCGCCAAAGAGGATTTTTCGGGCTATCACAATTTCACCAACAGCGCTGCTGTTCACGCACAGAACGCCAACCGTTACCGTAAGGCCCTGAACGAACGAAACATCAAACATTAACCCCCGATATGAATCACTATTCCATTGGCATTGACATTGGTGGCACGAACACCGTAGTGGGTCTTGTGCGCAACGACGGTTTAGTGTCCAAGCGCCTTAGTCTGCCCACTCAAGAATACACGACAACACCGGCGTACATTTCCGCCATGGACGAGGCCATCCGCACCCTTATGCAAGAGCAGGACATCCCAGATATTGAGAGCATCGGTATTGGTGCGCCCAACAGCAATTTCTATGAAGGATGCATTGAAGAAGGTACGGTCAACCTGCCCATCAAGGAGCGCATTCCGCTTAAAGAGCTGATGGAGAGTCGCTTCGGCGTTCCTGTTGTGGTGGATAACGACGCCAACGCCGCCGCTTTTGGCGAGTTGGTTTATGGGGGAGGACGCGGCATGCGTCACCTGATCACCATGACATTAGGCACAGGCATCGGCAGTGGCATTGTAGTGGACGGCAAGATCGTGCACGGGCACACTGGTACGGCAGGCGAATTGGGTCATTGCATCGTGAATCCGAACGGCAGAATGTGCGGTTGCAGGCGCCAGGGGTGCATTGAGATGTATGCTTCAGCGCGCGGTATCTGCCAGAACTATTTGGAGGCAGCCGCACAAGCGG
>DGGS01000034.1:8771-9717 GCA_002392325.1 Bacteroidales bacterium UBA3868 | reverse complement strand
TCGTGCCCATCGGATTCGGCATGATTGTGGGTAACATCCCGTTTACCGACGGTCTGCAGATTGGTGTGTACGAGAACGGCGCCGTGCTGAATTACCTGTATTTCGGCGTCATCAAGGGCTTCTATCCGCCATTGATATTCCTCGGTATCGGGGCTATGACAGACTTCTCGGCCCTGATATCGAATCCCAAGTTGATTTTGGTGGGTGCTGCCGCCCAGTTCGGCATCTTTGCCGCGTATGCCACGGCTTTGTTGCTGGGCTTCACGCCTATGGAAGCCGGTGCTATCGGCATCATTGGTGGCGCTGACGGCCCTACCGCTATCTTCTTGTCTTCCAAACTGGCTCCGAGCTTGATGGGTGCCATTGCCGTGTCAGCATACTCTTACATGGCCTTGGTGCCGGTGATTCAACCTCCTATCATGCGCCTGTTCACCACGGAGAAGGAGCGTCTTATCCGCATGCGTCCGCCCAGAGCCGTCACACACCGCGAAAAAGTGCTCTTCCCGCTGTTCTGTATTCTGCTCACCGCTTTCCTCGTGCCATCCGGTATCCCGTTGCTGGGTATGCTATTCTTCGGCAACTTGCTGAAAGAGTGCGGCGTGACCAAACGTCTGGCTAACACGGCCTCTGGTCCGCTGATTGACATCGTGACCATCCTCATCGGTCTCACGGTGGGTTGTTCCACACAGGCTACGAATTTCCTGACACCGAAATCCATCCTGATTTTCGTGCTGGGTGCCTTCTCCTTTGTGGTGGCAACCGCTACGGGTGTGCTTTTCGTGAAATTCCTGAACCTCTTCTTGAAGGAGGGTAACAAGATCAACCCGCTTATCGGTAATGCCGGTGTGTCTGCCGTGCCTGATGCCGCCCGCGTATCCTATGTGGAAGGTATGAAGTACGACAAGACCAACTACTTGCTGATGCACGCCATGGGTCCCAATGTGGC
>DGGS01000034.1:487-8718 GCA_002392325.1 Bacteroidales bacterium UBA3868 | reverse complement strand
TCCCAATGTGGCCGGTGTGATCGGTAGTGCTGTTGCCGCTGGTATCCTGTTGAGCTTCCTGTACTAAGATTTTCTGACGGAGAATATCCGTTCGTTAAACATAGAAAACGTCCTGGCCTTTTCGATCAGGACGTTTTTTTGTGGTATTAGATTCTTCACCTCAACACACGCCTTTCCCTTATCTCATATCATTCACCTCCACACCGGGATATTTGCTCTTGTCGAAGACAAAATAACTGTCGGCGAGTGTTACATTGGACTTAAATTGCTCAATGTGATATGTATATATAGTATTGTCTTTATCGTACAAGGCGATGCGCAGAATCTGGTTGCTGGCCTTGTTGATGAACAAACGGATGCGGTAGTATGATTGCGTGGTTTTGGGAGTCAGGTCAATCAGCGCGGTGGAAATGTTGTTGTTGAATTCATCGCGTATATACTTGGCTCTGAATTGTTTGTCCCAATTTTTCAGAATCTTCTGCGGATTCATCAGGTTCTCATCGTCTTCAGCGTCGTATTCATAAATGGAAACCTCATTGGTGGCTTTCTGGTAGTTCCACATGCTTTTCCCATCGCAATAAAATGTCTGCCCGTTGAATGTGGTGCGGTATTTGTCACCTTTCAGGGCAAAGTCACCTTGGCTGGTGCTGAGGTTTTTGCCATCCTTAGTGGCTTTGAGTGTGTAGTGGAACTGCATAGAGGTGAGGGCCTGGTATTTGGCCGAAACTTTTTTCAGCAGCTCGGTGGCTCCGCCGTCCGTATTTTGCGAATATCCTGATGTCAGGAAGAAAAGGGCTGCAATCGATAAAATGATTTTGCGTGTCATTGTAGTATATGTTGAAACGGTTATTTGGATACCATATTGTCAATTAGGTTTAACCAATATAGTTCCATTTTGAATTATCAATTTTAAATTCTGTTACAGCATGCCTTTGCTGGCCAGCAGTTCGCGGAGTTGCGCATCGGTTTTAACGAGCACATCGCGGGGCTTGCTTCCGTTGGCGGGTCCCACAATGTTGAAATCCTCCAGTTGGTCCATGATGCGTCCGGCGCGATTGTAGCCCAGCTTCATGCGGCGCTGGATGTAAGAGGTGGAACCCTGTTGCGACTGCACCACCAGCACAGCGGCATCCACAAACAGCGGATCAATCTCACCGGAGGCGGGTTCGTCGTCAAAGTTGGTGTCGCCAGCGTCACTGCCTGGTTCAGGCACATCGGGCAGGGTGTAGGGCTCAAGCAGCGGTTTCAGTTCGGATTGCGCTTCGATAAACTCGGCTATCTTTTCCACTTCGGGTGTGTCAACCAGTGCGCATTGCAGACGCACAAGGTCGCTGCCGGTGGAGATGAGCATGTCGCCCTTGCCGATGAGCTGGTTGGCGCCCGTGGAGTCCAGAATAGTGCGCGAGTCCACGCTCGACTGCACACGGAAGGCGATACGGGCCGGGAAGTTGGCCTTGATGCTGCCGGTGATGATGTTGACGGAGGGACGCTGGGTGGCGATGACCAAATGGATGCCGATGGCGCGGGCCAACTGTGCCAAACGGGCAAGCGGTTGTTCCACTTCACGCCCTGCAGTCATGATGAGGTCGCCGAACTCGTCGATAACGAGCACAATGTAAGGCAGATAGCGGTGCCCCATGGCCGGTGATAGCTCACGGGCGCAGAACTTGGCGTTGTATTCTTTGATGTTGCGCATCTTGGCTAACTTCAGCAAGTCATAACGCTGGTCCATCTCCACACAGAGGGAGTTGAGTGTGCGCACTACCTTCTTGGTGTCGGTGATAATGGCCTCTTCGCCGTTTTCGGGCAGTTTGGCCAAATAATAGTTCTCAATAGCGGAATATAGGGTGAACTCCACTTTTTTCGGGTCGATGAGCACCAGCTTCATCTCACAGGGGTGTTTGGTGTAGAGTAGGGAGGTGATGATGGCGTTCAAACCCACGGATTTACCTTGTCCGGTGGCGCCGGCAACCAGCAAGTGCGGCATCTTGGCCAAATCCACCACAAATGGTTCGTTGCTGATGGTGCGGCCCAGACCGATGGGCAGAGCGAAGCTGTTGTTCTGGAACTTCTCGGAGGAGATGATCTCCTTCATGGACACGATGTTGGCGTTCTTGTTCGGAACCTCAATGCCGATGGTGCCGCGACCCGGAATAGGTGCTATGATACGGATGCCCAATGCTGCCAAACTCAACGCGATGTCGTCTTCCAGATTCTTGATTTTGCTGATACGCACGCCTTCAGCAGGCACAATCTCGTATAAGGTCACGGTTGGTCCTACCGTAGCACTGATTTTGCGGATCGGGATGCCGAAGCTGTTCAGAGTGGCTTCAATGCGTTTTTTGTTGTCCAACAACTCTCGTTTCATCAGTTCCTCATTGGCCTCTTTGGCGGGATAGTCGTTGAGCAGGTCTATTGAGGGGAACTCGTATGCTGACAATTCTTTGCGCGGGTCGTAGGGCTCCAGGTTGCGCACATCTTCTGCTGTGAGCGTCGGATGATTGTCTGAATCCTCCACATCGTCAAGTTCATCGTCATTGTCCATGTCCTGTTCAGGCATGGAGGTCTGTTGGTTCACCAACTCAAAAGGCACCTCTTCGGGTTCTTCCTTTTGCTGTGAGAGTTTATTGAGTTGTTCTTGTTTGATTTTCTGTGCTGCCAATTGCTCCGCTGTAGGTTCGATGTCCCAAGAAGCGGTGGTGCCGGAGTATTCCTGGCTCAGGCAACCATGGTCGGAGATGTAAAGGTCGTCCAGATCCTCGTGCTGGGAAGTGCTGCTTTCGTCGGATATCTGTCTGTTTTTACGGTTTTTGCGATTTTCTTTAGGTTCAGGTTTGGGTAGATTTTCGTAAGCGTTTTGCACATTCTCGGCCATGGCTTTCAGCGAGAGGTCATAGCAGAGGATAAGTATGATGAATAGGGTGATGATGGTTATGATAACTGCCACCACTTTGCCCAGTGAGAGCAATCCGCCCGCCACCCAGTCGCCGAAATGGCCACAAAGGAAGGTGTTGTCGCTGCCGGAGATGAAAGAATTGTCACTGCTGGAAAAGAAAAGTCCCAAAGTCATGGACAACCAGGCCATAGTGAGAATAGTGGTCATCGTGGTTCTGCCCAAGGGAAGTATGTTCTTGCCGGAAACGATGCGGATGCCGTACAGCAGGAACAGGAACGGGAAACCGATGGAGAATACGCCAAAGGTCATCTGCACGAAGAAGTAGGATATGTGCGCACCGACGCTGCGGGCGATGTTGTGCGAAGTGGTCTCAGCGCCTTCTACGAAGAAGAGGTTGTTGTGCGCATGGAAATAAAACGAGGCGATGGAGATGAAAACCAGCAGGGAAAGCGCAAGTAGCAGGATGCCATAAACTTGGATCATGCCCTTGCTGGCGAAGAAGGCGAAGAATCCTGGCCCGCTGTTGCGGGAAGTGGTTTCTTTCTTTTTGGTGCTCTTTTTGGGACTCTTCCTTGCGGCTTTCGCATGCTTCGTTACGGTGGAAGTCCTCGGCTTCGAGGTGGGTCTGGCGGCGACGTGGTTGACGATCTTCATTGCTGATAAATAATTACTTAAGCGTATTTTGCGATGGAAGCACAAAAGTAATATAATTTTAAAGGTGCTTTTTCGTTAAATAAAAAGAATATGAACATCGCCATGTTAGAAAAAACAGAGGAAAAGTGGGATAGAATTGCCTAATTGATAGTATTTTTGCTAAAATTTTTTGGAATATGAACTTTTTATTGTTATTGCAGGCAGCAACTGCCCAAACGACGCAGATGGCAGCCGAACAGGCGCCGCAGGTACAAGAGACTTCTTACTTCAAACTGGTGTTCGCCACCAACAGTTTGTGGATCATGATCCCGCTGTTCTTGATGCTGGGATTTGCCATATATCTTTTTGTGAAAAAACTGATGGTGCTGAACCGCGCTTCGAAAGAGGAGTACAATTTCATGAACAATATCCGTGATTTTATCCACGAAGGGAAATTGGATTCAGCCAAATCGCTCTGCAAAAGCAACGACAACCCTTCCGCCCGTCTGATTGATAAGGGCCTCTCCCGAATTGGCCGTCCGTTGGATGACATTCGTACCGCTGTGGAGAATGAGGGAAACATTGAGGTTGGCCGTCTTGAAAAAGGCGTTTCCGCGTTGGCCACCATCGCTGCCATCGCCCCGATGCTCGGTTTTTTGGGCACTGTGGTGGGTATGGTTTCCGCATTCCACAACATGGCTGCCGACCCTAACAACTTCAACATTGGTACACTTTCGTCCGGTATCTATACGGCTATGATTACCACCGTGGCCGGTTTGATTGTGGGTGTGATTGCTCTGGTGTTCCACAACCTGATTGTTTCCAAAATCTCCAATGTGGTCTATCAGCTTGAGGTGCGCACTACCGAATTTATGGATCTTCTTCACGAAAACGCTTAAAAGTTTCGCACTATGGCTATTAGAATGCAAAATAAGATTGATACGACATTCAGCGCCACGTCAATGTCCGACTTGGTGTTTCTGTTGTTGATTTTCTTTATGCTGACCTCTACCATGGTGTCGCCCAACGCCATTAACCTGGTGCTGCCGAAGAGCGACTCCGACAAACAACTGGTTTCCAAGAATGTGGAGGTCTATATCAATGAGGATCTGATGTACTTCGTCAATCCGGAGGGTTCCAACGCCCAACCGATTGCCTACGAACAGTTGCTTCCCGCCTTACAAAAGGCTGTGGAACACGATGATTCCGGCATGCAGTCCATCATTCTCCGCGCCGACAAGTCCGTGCCGGTGGAGAACGTGGTCGCCTTGATGGATGTGCTGAATCAGTTGAATGAGCAAAGACCTGAAGAACAACGATATAAAATGGTGTTAGCCACCGAAGGAAAATGAGCATGAATGACGAAAATAAAATGGAACAGAAGGACCGCATGTGGTCCGGGCTCTCGTCTCTGCTGTCGATAGCGCTCATCATTGTGCTGCTGTTGACATTCGGACTGAAGTCGCAGATTCCGCCTCCACCTCCCAAAAAGACTTTCTATGTGGAGTTGGACGCTGAAGTTGGCGGCGGTGGCGGTGGCGGCATGGATGCCCCGTCCCCGAACAAGGTTACAAACACGGCTGCACCCAATTATGCCACTCAAAATGCTTCGGCCGCACCTGCTGTGTCGCATTCCGAAAACACTAGCACAACCACAACACAGCCGGCCCAACCCAAAGTGGACCAAAGTGCCATGTTCAAAGGAGGTAAAGGCGGCTCGGGCAGTGGCGGAGGTCAAGGCTCTGGTATAGGCACGGGTGAGGGTAGTGGTCTTGGACCTGGCCAAGGAAGTGGGTCTGGCGGTGGTGTTGGTTATGGTACTGGATATAGAAAAAGGAGTGATATTAATACACGAGTTAGTGAAGAGGGACAAGTTTGTGTTGAAGTTCATGTGCTGGCAGATGGAACTGTCAGTGAGGCACGTGTCGTAAATAACAAAGAACATAAAACTACTATAACGAACCGCCAAATCCAGCAGCAGTGTGTGCAAGAAGCGAAGCGTGCCAAGTACAACCCAGGTAAGGAGGAGTTAAGAATCATCGTGTTCCGCTGATTCTTTTCTTTGTGTTCTCTGTGTCCTTAGTGTTTAATTAACACAAAGAGCACAAAGGGCACAAAGGGCACAAAGGAGCGCTGAAGTGTTCCACGGAAAATTTTCTCTGTGTTCTCTGTGTCCTTAGTGTTTAATTAACACAAAAACCACAAAGACCACAAAGGGCACGAAGGGGCAGTGCTACAAATCTCCACAGATAACTCTTTTTATTCCACCGTTTATCATCTTTTCAACATTAAAATTCAGTAGCAATCCCAGTTTGTAGTTGCCTAACTTAAGATAGGTTAATGTTTGTGCTAAATGAATACCCGCTAATGCTGCCACACTTTTGGTCTCTATTACAACCTTTTGTTCTACCAGTAAGTCAATCCTGAAAGCATGCTCTATCACCAGATCCTGATATACTATAGGCAATGATTTTTCTTTTTCAACACGTAAACCTCTTGAAATCAACTCGTAGAACAGACATTCTTGATATGTTTTCTCCAACAATCCTGGTCCGAAAAAAGAATGCACCTTTATGGCTGCATCAACAATAATCTTAGATATTTCATTCTCGTTCATGGTTGTGAATTTTTGGCAAAAATACAATAAATAGTAAATAAAAAGTTAATATATTAATAATTTTTCTTGTATCATATTGTAAAATACTGATAACCAGCATACTATAATTATAAATCTTTGCGCTCTTTGCGTCTTTCGTGTAAAAATGTACAAATCTCTCCTCGAAGAAATATTCCACGCCTACCCGATGTACCACAAAATCGGCTCCGCGGCGTACAAAGAAGGCCTCGAAAACATTGAGGCCCTGTTAAATATTGTCGGGAATCCCGAAAAGAAACTGAAAGCAGTCCATATTGCCGGCACCAACGGCAAAGGGTCTGTGGCGCACTTGACCGCTTCTTACTGTCAGGAACGCGGTCTGAAAACAGGGCTGTTCACCTCTCCGCATCTGGTGGACTTTCGCGAACGGATCCGCATCAACGGCGATATGATTACGGAAGAGCAGGTGCTGGATTTCTTTAATCGCTACAAACCCGAATTTGACAAACTCGAACCCTCTTTTTTTGAGATGACCACAGCGCTGGCATTCTGGCACTTTGCCGAACAGAATGTGGATGTGGCTGTTGTGGAAGTAGGCCTTGGCGGTCGGTTGGATGCCACCAATGTGCTGCATCCTCTACTCTCCGTGATTACGAATATATCATTGGAACACACGCAATTGCTGGGTGATACCATCGCAAAAATTGCGTTTGAAAAAGCTGGCATCATCAAGAAAGACACTCCTGTTGTAGTGGGAGAATTCCACCCCGAGAGTTTCCCTGTGTTTACGGATATTGCGGAGAAAAACAACGCCCCGCTGTTTCTGGCGGAGGATAATTATACCATCAACGGCGATTTGTCTGATTGTGCCATATTGGATGTGACAGGAAAAACATTGTATGAGCATGTTGAACTGCCGATACAAGGCGAATACCAGCGCAAAAACCTGCGTACTTTCCTGCAAGTGGCGGACCTTTTGGACCAACTGATGCCCACCGATAAGGATGTGACCGTGGAGGCCATCCGCAATGTGGTGAAAAATACCGGATTGATGGGCCGTTGGCAAATGCTCCGGCACGAACCGCTGACCATTTGCGATGTTGGTCACAATGTGGGCGGTTTGTCACTGACCATGAAACAATTGGTCGCAATGCCCTGCCGCCAACTCCGCATCGTGTTCGGGATGGTTGCGGACAAGGATATCGAACATGTGCTGCCCTTGCTGCCCCAACAGGCCGTCTATTATGTGAGTCAGGCACACATTGAGCGCGCCCTCGATGGCGATCAGTTGGCGTCTCGCATGTCAGCGAAAGGTTTGCAACCACGCGTGTACCCATCCATTCACGAGGCCTTCCGCGCCGCACAATCCGATGCCGCCCCCGATGATATTGTGTTTGTGGGTGGCAGTTGCTTTGTGGTGGGCGAACTGCTGCAGGAATTGAAATAATCCCAACCCCCATCATCCTTTGTGCCCTTTGTGTTCTTTGTGTTTCTCTTTGTGTTTCTCTTTGTGTTAATTTTTTTCCCATCGTCCATATTGTTTTTGTATATTTGCCCACTTTTTTAAGTGAAAAATATTACAACAACAACGAATTTATAATTATCAAAAACAGCTAGTATGTACAAGATTCAGCACCACCCCATTCTGGATATTCCTGAAAGCGAATTGGTTACTTTCGAATATAAAGGCCAAACCGTACAAGCGCAAAAAGGATACACAATCGCCGCCGCTTTACATCAGGCGGGATTCCCTATACACAGTCACAGTTTGACGGGCCGCGAGCGCAGCATGGACTGCGGTATCGGCAAGTGCGGTGCGTGCGAGATGCTGGTCGATGGCGTCGTGAAGAGAATTTGCATCACCAAGGTAGATGGCGTGAAAAAAGTGGAGGAAATCGCCCACAACTATCTTCCCGACACCACAGCAGTGAAAAACGAGGATGGCGTGAAAGTCTATAAGACCCAAGTCGTCATCATTGGTGCGGGCCCTGCCGGTCTGGCGTGCCGCGAAGAACTCAACAAACTGTACATCCCCAATATTGTTATCGACAACAACGACCGCATAGGCGGCCAGTTCACCATGCAGACTCACCAGTTCTTCTTCTT
>DGGS01000034.1:0-408 GCA_002392325.1 Bacteroidales bacterium UBA3868 | reverse complement strand
GCATGCGTGGTTTCGACATCGCCAAAACGCTGGCCGGTGACGACCATTCCGGCATCATGCTGAATAGCACGGTATGGGATATTCTGGAAGGCAAGCGTGTGGCTGTCAAGAATATGGAGGATAACAGCATCTTTTTTGTGGATGCCAACTACCTCGTCGTGGCCACGGGCGCATTCCCGTTCATGCCTACTTTCGAAAACGATGATCTGCCGGGCGTATATACCGCCGCTGTGGTGCAAAAGATGATGAATCTGCAACATACGCTGCTCGGCAAGCGCATTTTGACCATCGGTGCCGGCAACATTGGCTATCTTACTTCGTATCAGGCCATGCAGGCCGGTGCTCAAGTGGTAGCCATCGTGGAGGCTATGGACCATGAGGGAGGTTTCCCCGTGCAAGCCAACCGTG
>DGGS01000072.1 GCA_002392325.1 Bacteroidales bacterium UBA3868 | reverse complement strand
CTCGAACTCGCTACCTCCACCTTGGCAAGGTGGCGCTCTACCAGATGAGCTAAATCCGCATAATTTGGTGCTTCCGGGCGGAATTGAACCGTCGACACACGGATTTTCAGTCCGTTGCTCTACCAACTGAGCTACAGCACCATCTCAGTTTTGAGGTTGCAAAAATACAATTTTTTTCATTCAAATCACATTGAAAATGAAAATTTTTATATTTAATTGATATTCAAATAAATGAAAATCGCAACACACCTATTTCCCCTTTTTATCTGTTTCGCCTCTTCACCTCATTTACCTATTTCACCTAAAAATTCAGTCCCATTGTGCTGCTACTGGAAAAGATTCCCGGTATTGCCGCAACCAATCAAAATCCAAGGTATAGGTCAACACTTGTTCCTGATTGAAATCCGCTTGGCACAGAATTTCGCCTTTGGGGGAAATGACGGCGGTACCTCCCACATGGCGGAGCCCCTCCCCGTTGTATCCGATGCGGTTGACAACCAGGGCGTACGCTTGGTTTTCAATGGCACGGGCAGTGGCCAATTTCAGCAGCGCCTGCTCCCGTGGTGCGGGAAAGTTGCAGGTATAGACCATGCAGTCATAGTCAAACTTGTTGTCAATAAAAGTGTTACGGCTCCATTTCGGAAAACGCACATCATAGCATATTTGCGGTAACCAGCGCTGACCCAAACTCTCAATAACCGTTCGTTGTTCTCCGGCAGTGCAAATTTTTTGCTCAATACCCAAAAAGAGATGTTTTTTGTCGTACCACCCCAAGATGCGCTCGGGTGACATCCAAACCAGCCGGTTCACGATGTTATCGCCTATACGGATAGGCAGTGTGGCCACCACATCACAACGGAAATATTGGGCTGTCTGATGCAAAAATGCCACACTTCTGCCATTCATCGGTTCAGCATGTTGAACCAAATCCTCAGAAAAACCACAATGGTACATTTCAGGGAACACCAGCAAGTTGACAGGTTCCTGAATCTTGTCGAGCAGCAATTCTTCATAATGCTTCAGATTCGCATCCACATTATGCGGTTTGATGTCCGCTTGAACTAATCCTACCGTTATCATAAAAATCAATATTTGATAATGACTTTGTCGCCTACCTTGAAGTCTGCCAAAATGGCGACATCTGCCTGATACATAGTGATTTCCAAACAATCCAACGCGTTGTTGGTGAGATATATATCCTCTTCGGGTTGGTATTTGTCATGATAAACACTGGATTTCCAACTATTCTTTGAAAGGATAATGGCCTCAAATGCATTTTTTTGCACCGCTTCTTTGAACATTGAAGTAGGAATGTTCGTAATGGCATTAAAATAAGCGTCGATATAGACGATTTCCCCCTCAATCTTCCGTTCACTTGAAAAATGGATGGGCAGCGGAGCGAAGGCGTGTCGGAAGTCAAGATACTCCGTAGTGACAGATTCCAATGTGTTGTTGCATACCGCTTCCGTCAACCGAATGATTTTTTCTATCGCATTCGTTGTATCATCAACATATTGCCTTCCCTTCATGGGCCCGTACATATTGAACATCATAAACAGAACCCCATTATCCTCACTAATAAAATAATGATGGTCATACTCGATTACGACAGGCGAAAACCGGGAATTGATAGAGGCATTGGTGAGCAAAATGTGTATGGAGCCCTCAGGAAATTTTTTGTAACTATGCTTGGTCAGGAAGGCGGTTTGGTTCAGATTGTACAACTCCACCACATGACTGATGTCAACGATTAGAGCGTCGGGAATGGTATTGAGCAGCGATCCCTTAAACATGGCAATATAGGGGTCACGGGTTCTCCAATCACTGATCAAGGTCACAATAGGTCTCATTGTATTTAGAATTTCACAGGCGCAAAAGTACAAAAAAAGGTGTATTTTTGCACCATCTTTAAAACACATAATGATAGAGCGTTTATTTATAACGATAGGAGATTATTTTATTTTTCTGCGCAAGGTTTTTTCCAAGCCGGACAAATGGAATGTATTCTTCAAAAAACTGGTTTTTGAGATGGATGCCATGGGTATCGGTTCCATGCTGATTGTGAGCATCGTGTCCATAGCCATGGGAAGCGTTATCACCACGCAGACCGCCATGCAGATAGAAAGCAGTTGGATTCCGACATGGACAGTGGGTTTCGTTTCCCGAACCTCCATCGTGATGGAACTTTGTCCCACCATCATCAGTTTGCTGCTGGTGGGCAACCTGGGATCCCGAATTACAGCGGAAATCGGTAGCATGCGGGTTACGGAACAAATTGACGCTCTTGAAGTTATGGGTATCAACCCTGCTTCCTATCTGGTTCTTCCAAAAGTAGTGGCCTCCCTGATTGTCAATCCCGTGCTGATTATCTTCAGCATATTTTTCGCCCTTTTGGGCGGCTATATCACGGTGGCCATGACGGGTTGCGTTTCCACTTACGATTTCATGGATGGTCTCACCTACTGCTTCCGCGTGTATGATGTGTTTTATGCCGTGGTGAAAACTTTCGTCTTCGCGTTTGTGATGTCCTCTGTCGCCTCATTTTATGGTTATAAGATTGATGGCGGCGCTTTGGAGTTGGGCAAGGCAAACACCCAAGGAATCGTGGTGTCCAGTTTTATCATTTTGATTTTGAACGTGTTAGTCACACAAATAATGCTGTAAGATGATTGAGTTAAAGAATGTATCGAAGTATTTTGGCGACAAACAGGTTCTGTTTGACATCAACACGTCGTTTGAGGAGGGCAAGGTGAATCTGATCATCGGGCGCTCCGGTTCCGGCAAAACCGTATTGATGAAATGTCTTGTTGGTCTGCATTCCCCTGAAGAGGGTGTTGTGCTGTATAATGATCGTGATTTTCATCACATGGGGACGCTGGAACAGCGCAAATTGCGCGCTGAGATGGGCATGGTGTTCCAGGGTTCCGCTCTTTTTGACTCCATGACCATTCAGGAAAATGTGATGTTTCCGTTGGATATGTTTACGGAAATGTCTGAAAATGAAAAACTTGACCGTGTAAACTTCTGCTTGGAGCGGGTGGACCTTCACAATGTGAACCAACTCTATCCGGCGGAATTGAGTGGTGGTATGAAGAAGCGTGCCGCCATCGCGCGTGCCATCGCCTGCAACCCCAAATACCTGTTCTGCGACGAACCAAACTCCGGCCTTGATCCCAAAACATCTTTGGTGATTGATGAACTTATTACCGACATTACGCACGAATTTGGCATTACCACGGTAGTGAACACGCACGACCTTAACTCTGTCATCACCA
>DGGS01000198.1 GCA_002392325.1 Bacteroidales bacterium UBA3868 | reverse complement strand
AAATTGCGTTCACTCTGACAAAGCAGAGACTATGCATGGACGTATAGCATCTACGGCGACATGGCGGAAAATATGGTATAATTTGAACCTGAAGGAGCATTGTACACCATGCCTAAAATCAAAGTTGAGAATGTCGAGATTTCCGTCATCAAAGTTGGCGGCGAAGACTACATTTCCCTTACTGACATGGTTCGGGAGGTAGAGAACGGCTCGGCATTGATTGAAAAATGGCTCCGGAACAAGAATACCATCGAGTTTCTCGGCATCTGGGAGGAGATGTACAACCCTGATTTTAATTCCCCCGAATTCGGGGGAATTATGGCCGAGGCGGGAACGAACAGGTTTCTGCTGTCGGTCAAACAGTGGATTGAAAGGACGAATGCGCGCGGAATTGTGGCGAAAGCGGGACGGTATGGTGGAACGTATGCGCAGAAAGACTTGGCGTTTGAGTTCGCGTCCTGGGTGTCGCCGAAGTTCAAGCTGTATTTGATCCGCGACTACCAGCGTTTGAAGGCGGATGAGCAAAGGCAGCTTGGCTGGTCGGCGAAGCGGGAACTGGCGAAGATCAACTACCGCATCCATACGGACGCAATACAGAACAATTTGATTCCGTCCGCAGTTTCGCGTGCGCAGATGAACATCATCTATGCCAACGAAGCAGATGTCTTGAACGTTGCGCTTTTCGGCAAGACGCACCAGCAGTGGCAGCGCGAGAACCCGACGCTAAAGGGCAATCAGCGTGACTATGCAACAATCAACCAACTCATCTGTATCTCCAACATGGAGAACATTAACGCGGTGATGATAAACGACGGCATCCCCCAGCCGCAACGATTGAAGCGGCTTAATGAAATCGCTATCCATCAGATGCGCATCCTGTCGCAGGTCGACAACCGCAACCTGCTGAAGTGAGGCGGAACGGAAAAGATTTGAAAGGAACGCGAATATGACCAGGAATATGACCAGAAAACTTATGATGATGGTTGCCGCGCTTGCTTCGGCGTTTGGCGCGTGGGCTGAGACGTGGACGGACCCGGACACGGGCTATACGTGGACATACCGAATTAATGAGGGAGGTGCCGAGTTGTTCAATAACTGGTCTGCCGCAATCTCTCCATGTCCAAACGGAGAAGTGACGATCCCAGATACACTTGGAGGTGTGCCAGTAACATGTATTGGTGGCGGAGCATTCTCTTATTGCGGTTTGCTTACGGGGGTAACGATCCCTGCTAGTGTCAAGAATATCGGGGACAGCGCATTTGCAAGTTGCACTCGCTTATTCGAAGTGGGCGTTCCGTCAACTGTTACGAATATCGGCTATCGGGCTTTCGGCGAATGTGAAGAATTGGTGTCAGTTGGGCTTTCGGATGGCCTTGAAACCATTGAAGATTGTGCTTTCTACGATTGCCGAAGTCTATCTAACATTGTGATTCCAGGCACTGTAACGCATATAGGGCAACACGTGTTTTATGACTGCAACGAAGAATTGTTCAATACAACGAGAATTCCTGGATTGAAAATGGTGGATGGGTGGGTTGTTGACGTCTGTGACGAATTGCCAGAAGATCTGAATTTAACAGGTGTGCGTGGAATTGCTGAATACGCATTGTTGACAGACAACCGGGAATGTTCTAACGTGAGGAGTGTTTTGGTTCCTGGGACATTCTCTGTTATTCCAAACAATGTATTCAGTTCTTTTAATAGGCTGACAAATGTGGTGATTTCCGCGGGCGTGATCAAGATTGATCCTATGGCTTTTTGCGACTGTGGAAGTTTGGAAAGCATATCGCTACCTCCTACAATACGCGAGATCGGTCAATATGCGTTTGCAGGATGCCGTCGCTTGAGCGAAATCATGCTTCCAAATTCTGTTGAGTACTTGGATGAGTATGCCTTTTATTGTTGTACATCCTTGACAAATGTGGCAATTGGAAGTAAGCTTTCTAAAGTTGGTGCTTTCGCTTTCGCGTGTGATGAAAAACTCTTGTCGTTTTCCGTTTCGCTTGGGAATAACCACCTTGTTTCTGAAAATGGTTTGCTGATAAATAAAATTGATCACAGCGTTCTTGTCTGCCCCGGTGGCACAGTTGGAGAAGTACGGATTCCTGATGGAATACAGAAAATCGAACGGGGTGCCTTTTACTGTTGTGGTGGTATGACACGAGTCATTGTCCCGGCGACGATCACTAAAATAAATGAAGAAGCGTTTGCCAAATGTTCATCGTTGGAGGAAATCGTTGTCAATGGCAGTAACCATTACATGACATTGGATGGCATCCTTTATGATTCCAATATGAAAAATGTAATAGCCTGTCCCGGTACGAAGGCAGGGCGAATCGAAATCCCGCATGGGGTGTATTCCATTTCTGAAGGTGCTTTTTCCGGATGTGCAGGGATTACGGAGATAACGATATCCGACAGTGTTACAAATATAGCTGACAGCGCATTCGTCGACTGCTACGGTTTGGCAGAGATAGTTATCCCTGACAGTGTTTCTTCGGTTGGCCGCGAGGTGTTTTATGGATGTACAAATCTTATCACAGTTACAATTCCACAGTGTGTTGTAGATAAGGAATATGGTGCTAGAATGTGTCTGACTGTAGTGTACGAGAGTCATATTTACTATGACGATGTTCGTAGAGATTCGTATGTTGTATATGGCGGCGTCGTTCCAAATGTAATTCTTTCGTGTAATATCACAAACGTAGCCGACTACGCTTTTTGTGGATGCGTTGGAATGAAGAGTGTTGTGCTGCCTGATGGTGTTACTCGCCTTGGAGATGGGGTGTTTGCGGAGTGTGGTGATCTTGAGAGTGTAACAATTCCAAATAGCGTTAAATATATTGCTGCGGGAACGACATCCTCAAATTGTCCTCCAGGAGCATTTCAACTATGTAATTCATTGAAGTCTCTGGCTGTTCCGCAGAATGTGTGCCTCAATGGGCTTCTCTCTGTATTTTCTGAAAGCTGCATTCGCTCGATAACGAATATAACCATAAGTTGCGGAGTCACTAGGGTTGCTGAGTCCGTGTTTTCGGGGTTAGAGAATTTGAAGTCTGTAACCATCCCCGAAACCGTCACATGGGTTGCGGCTGAGGCTTTCGCTGGATGCAGTTCGTTATTGTCCGTGACATATCTCGGCGACGCGCCAGACACGGGCGAGAACATCTACAAAGGTACGCCACGTGCGCTCGTTTCGCATGTTTTTGATGGTACTATTGGATGGAATGGTGGTGTTTCCACCACTATTCCTACGTCTTGGAAAGATCGGGGAATATCCTGTGAGTGTAAGGTGACATTTGATGCAAACGGTGGTATGGTATCTCCCCCGTTTCGGTCCGTGACGAGCGGTGCTGCGGTGGGCGAGTTGCCTGTGCCGTCGCGAATCGGCTATGTGCTCGACGGCTGGTTTACCGCCGCGAGCGGAGGTGAGAAGGTCTCTAAGACGACCAAGGTGACGGCCCATGTTGTCTATTATGCGCATTGGACTGCGAATGTTGCGCCAGCACCACTCCCCGGCCTGGTTGCCGTGCCGGAACTTTACGATGTAGTGGAAGGCGTGGCGCCGAGTGCCGCGGCGAGCGAATATAATGGTTACCTGTGTGGCAGGAAAGGAGAGATTAAGGGCATTATCCAGGTCAAGGTTGGGAAGCCGAACGCGAAGACCGGTCTGGCCGCTGTCAAGGCGACGGTAGTGGCCGACGTGGCGAAGACGTCGCTCAAGGCGGACGGCGGCAAGGCGGTGATCGCCAAGGACGGGCCGACGACGATTCAGCTCGTTGGCGGGGAGCCGTGCGAAGTGACGCTGGGCGCGGAAGGGCTGTCGGGCTCCTACGGCGTGTACCAGATCGACGGCGCGCGCAACTTCTTCACGTCGAAGGACAAGAGCGAGCAGAGCGTGGCGAATGATATTCTCGCACCATGGCTTGGTGCAGTTGTCGCCGTGTGGGACGGCGGCAATGCCTCGGTGTCCATCGGAACGAAGGGCAGGGCGAAGGTTGCCGTGACGCTCGCGGACGGCACGAAGGCGACCGCGAACTCCCAGCTGCTCATCGGCGATGAATGGCTGTGCGTGCCTGTCGTCGTGTCGAGGAAGATGAACCTTGCGTTCACGCTATGGCTGCCGCGCAACGGTGGCGTGGCG
>DGGS01000071.1:2797-9462 GCA_002392325.1 Bacteroidales bacterium UBA3868 | reverse complement strand
ACCAACTACTTTTGTCTATTATACCCGAATATGTGGAAAATAAAAAAAGCCGCTGAAAAGCGGCTTTTTTTAAAATCAAACATTATGAACAAAATATCATAGAGTTCTGTTACTCCTGAACAGGGGTTACAGACACGTATGATCTATCCTTGTAGGTTTTCTTGAAGCTAACGATACCGTCAACCAATGCGAACAAGGTGTGGTCTTTACCCATACCCACATTTTGGCCAGGGTTGTGAACCGTACCTCTTTGGCGTACGATGATGTTACCGGCTTTGGCGAATTGACCGCCAAAAATTTTCAAACCTAATCTCTTGCTATGTGATTCGCGGCCGTTCTGTGAACTACCGACACCTTTTTTATGTGCCATAACTTATAGTTTTTTTTCGTTAATAATCAATTATAAAGCGATGTCATCAATTTTGATGGAGGTCAGGAACTGGCGGTGTCCGTTCAGTTTCTGATAACCTTTTCTTCTTTTCTTCTTGAAAACAAGAACTTTGTCACCCTTGAGGTGTTTGAGAACGGTAGCGGTAACGGAAGCACCGTCAACGGTGGGAGTACCAACTTTTACAGAACCGTCGTTGTCAATCAATAATACACGGTCGAACTTGACCTGGGATCCTTCTTCAGCCTGAAGGCGTTGAACATAGACTCTGCGGTCTTTTTCAATCTTGAACTGTTGCCCGGCTATTTCTACAATTGCGTACATTTTTTTGTGTTTTTAGTTTTACTTTTTTGGGGCGGCAAAAATAGAAAAAATATTTAATTCTGGCACTATTATTGCAATTTTTTTTGCACTTATTCGTTATTAATGCGCTTTTCACTATAAAATAATAAAGTTATGAGAGCAAAGATTATTATTAACTGTTTGTTAATCAGTTGTTTGAGTTTTCTTTTCCCATGCCAGCCGATTCATGCCCAATCGGCGACCAAAGGCATGAATTATGTTGATTTGACCACAGCCGCGGAGAAATCTGTCAATGCTGTCGTGTATATTAAGACGGAATTTACGCAGAAAAATTCCGTTTGGGATGATTTTTTTGGTGGTACAATATGGGAGAACCTGTTCGGTTCGGCCCCCAGCATGTATCCGGTGCAGGCCGCCGGCTCTGGTGTGATTGTGTCGCCCGATGGGTATATTGTCACCAACAACCATGTGGTGGAGGATGCTGTGAAAGCCACGATCACGCTGAACGACAAGCGCGAGTTCAACGGTACCATTGTGGGCACAGACCCGAGTGCTGACTTGGCGCTCATCAAAATAGACGCTGAGGATTTGCCTTATCTTACTTTTGCCAATTCCGACTCTGTGAAAATAGGGGAGTGGGTGCTGGCCGTGGGCAACCCCATGAACCTGACCTCTACGGTCACAGCAGGCATCATCAGCGCCAAGGCGCGCCAGCTTGACCTTTCCTCACGCCGTCATCCCACGGAGGAAACCTATTTGCAGACCGATGCGGCGGTGAACTCCGGCAATAGCGGCGGCGCCCTGGTCAACGCCGCTGGCAAACTGGTGGGCATCAACACCGCTATCGCCTCGGGCAACGGCTTCTATACGGGCTATTCGTTCGCCATTCCTTCCAATATTGTGAAAAAGATCTATTTTGATTTGAAAGAGTATGGTAAGGTGCAACAGGCCTTTTTGGGCATCTCCATCGCCGAGTTGAACGCCTCCTTGGCCGAAGAATATGGCCTGGATGATGTAAAAGGCGTATATGTGGCTGAGGTACAGGAAGATGGTGCCGCCGCCAAGAACGGGTTCCAGGAAGGTGATGTGATTACCCATATTGACAAAATGTCAGTCAACAGTCTCGCTGAAGTGCGCGGCGTGCTCAAAACCAAGTCGCCCGGCGACAAAGTGCAGGTAAATATCGTCCGGAACAAGGAAAAAATCACCAAAAATGTAACTTTATTGAATAATGAAGGTACAACGGATATTGTTAGGAATTGAGATGTGAGAGGTGAGACGTGGGATTGGAGACTTAAGATGTAAGACGAATACCCAACATTTTACTTTATAGCATATAAATATTTTACAACTTAATATATGAGACAATTAAAAATTTCAAAATCCATTACCAATCGTGATTCGGCATCTTTGGACCGATATCTGGCCGACATTGGTAAGGAAAGCATGATCAGTGCCGAAGAGGAAGTGGAGCTGGCCCGTAAGATCAAGGCCGGCGACGAAGAGGCGTTGAACAAACTGACTACCACGAACTTGCGTTTTGTGGTTTCTGTGGCAAAACAATATCAGAATCAAGGTATCAGCCTTCAAGACCTGATCAACGAGGGCAATGTGGGTTTGATTAAGGCGGCCAAGCGTTTTGATGAGACGCGTGGTTTCAAATTCATCTCCTACGCTGTGTGGTGGATCCGCCAATCCATTCTGCAGGCCATCGCCGACCAGTCGCGTATTGTGCGTCTGCCTTTGAACCAGGTGGGTGTCATCAACAAGATCAAGAAGGAAACCGCCCGTTTGGAGCAGCAGCTCAAGCGTATGCCTACCACCGAAGAAATAGCCGAAGCTATTGATATGCCGGTTTATAAGGTGTCGGAAATCATGAAGATGAACAACCACCCGCAGTCCATCGACTCTCCGATTTCCCCCAACGAGGAAACCCGTTTCGTGGACATCTTTGTGCACGACAACGATGAGGATACCGACAAGATTCTGATGAACGAGTCGCTTTCTTCCGAGATTCACGATGTGCTGAAGACGCTTCCCGAGAAGGAACGCGAGGTGCTGAAACTCTTCTACGGCATTGACACCACGCATGAGCACACCTTGGATGAGATCGGTGACCGCATGGAACTTTCCCGTGAGCGTGTGCGCCAGATCAAGGAGCGTGCCCTGAAGCGTTTGCGCCAGAACGGAAAGAATAAGAATTTAAAGAGTTACCTATAGAATAGATTTACATCTTTCATGAAATCCACCTCCCGATTGGTTTTGGGATTAGGCATTTGGCTGGTTTCCCTGCTGATTCTGTCATCCTGTGGCGGAAGGCGTAATGTGGAAACGCCAAAACCCGTTGCCTATTTCCGCATCGACCTGCCCGAGCACCAATACCGGCAGGTGGATACGCTTTTGCCGTTCACCTTCGAACAGTCGGAGGCGGCACAACTTTCCATCCGACCCCAAAAAGACGGTTCATACTGGGTGGATGTGGATTATCCCACGCTGAATGCGACATTCAAGATCACCTATTTTCCTGTTCCCCGTCCCGATTCGTTGCGCAGTCTGATGGTGCACGAGGAGAAGATGGTGAAATTCCACTACCAGAAAGCGGACGATGTGGAGTATTCGGTGATTCATGATCCGGAGTCACGCCTGTGGGGCCAGATTTATGACATCGCGGGACGCGAGGTGGCCACCCCCCTCATGTTCTGGATGACCGACAGCACACGCCAGTTCCTCCGCTCCACGCTCTATTTCAATTTCACCCCCAACAACGATTCGCTGGAGCCGGTAATCCAATACCTTAGGGAAGATGCGCTTCATTTGATAAACACCTTTCAATGGAAATAAAATATCGTATGAAACGACTTGACCTTTTCTTATGGCTGTTATTATGGATGGTGCTGGACCAAGCGTCCGCACAGGATACCCTGAAGATGATGCAGTACAATCTGATGTACTATACCAATAATTCCGGGGTGTCCGACTGTAATGCCGTTACCAATAGTCTGGACAGCAAGGACGAGAATCTGCGTACCATTTTCCATTATGTGAAACCCGATGTGTTCTGCGTGTGCGAATTGGGGAGCAATAACACATACGCCGACCGGTTGCTGAACAATGTCATCAATACCAATGGCGTAAGTGGTTATGCCCATGGCCCCCTGACCAATTATTCGGGCGGCACCATTGCCAATATGATTTTTTACGACACGCATAAGTTGTCTCTATACAAACATTATTATGTGACGACTTCTTATCGGGATATCAACGGATATAAGATGTATTACAACTCCACCGGATTGGCACAAGGCGATACGGTGTTTATCACATTTTGGATTATGCACCTGAAGGCCGGCAGTTCGGATGCCAACGCGCAGTCGCGCCATTTGCAGACACAGAAACTGATGAACAAGTTGGTTTCACTTGGGTCACCGGGCAACAATGTGGTGTCAGGCGACTTTAATGTGTATAGCGCTTCGGAACCCGCCTATCAGGAACTGGTTGACTACTCCAACAGCTTGTACCGTTTTTATGATCCCATTGACCGCCCTGGGAACTGGAACAACAATGCGGCGTTTGCGGATATCCATACCCAGTCCACGCACAGCACCAATTATGACAACGAGTGTTTTTCCTCCGGCGGTTTGGACGACCGTTTCGACATCATTTTAGTGTCCCCGTATGTGTTTTATGGCAGTGACCGTGTGCATGTGCTTCCGGAGACATACCATGCCCTTGGACAGGATGGGCATCATTACAACAATTCCATCAATTCTCCGCAGAATCAGGCGATTCCGCAAAATGTGGCCAATGCCCTTTTCAACCAGTCGGACCACCTGCCGGTCATTACGGAGTTTTTGATTGACGCGCAGGTTGGTGTGACACAATACCATCGCGATTTTATGCTCAAAGTGGCCAACCCGGTCCGCGACAACCTCACCGTCTTCATGCAGAACGAGGAGCCCGACCAATATCGGTTTGAGATATACTCCATCGACGGCCGGCTTTTGGATGTCTTTGAAGAATCACTGGATGCCGATGCGCATACGCTCAATCATGCGTTTTCCTATCCTAAAGGAATCTACCTCTTGAAAGTGTCTAACTCCAAGGGACAGAATCAGGTGGTGAAACTGGTGCGATAATGAAAAACAGGGCCGTTTTCCTGCTCTTTTTTGCGTTGCTTTTCGGGCAACTTTCGGCCCAAGTGCTTACAGGTAAGGTTTTTACTATAAATGAGAAAGGGAACAAGGTGCCTGCGTATATGGCACGGCTCCAATGGAAGAACACCGATGTGGGAACCTATTCGGAAGCGGACGGCTCGTACCGGCTGCTATTTGCCAATACCGATACGCTGATTATTTCCTACTCTTTGTATAATCCTGATACTCTGATTGTTAATAGAAAAAAGAAACAATTGGATATAGTGGTTAACCGCTCAAGGGAACTGCAAGAGGTGGTGGTTACCCGACGAAAGAAACCGAAATATGTCCGCAAGGGCAATCCTGCCGTCGAACTGGTGGAAAAAGTGATTGGAAACAAGGACAAATACCGTTTTGAGGCGGCTGATTTTTATCATGCCAAGAAATATACGAAGATGGTCATCACCTTCGGACGGTTTGACATGGATTTTCAGAAAAACAGTTTCAACCAGCAGTTCGCCTTTTTGGAGAAATACATCGACACCATTCCAGACGATACCGTGCCTGTGCTCACGATTGCGTTGCGGGAGAATCTTTCCGATTATTACTATCAAAAGTCGCCCCGCAGGAATGTGGAGTATGTGACCGCCAAACGGATGCAGGGCATTGGAGAGGTTTTGGAGGAGGAAGGCGGCGGCACCAACCTGGATGCCATGTTTGCGGAAGTCAATATCTTCGACAATGATATTGAATTGATGCTCAATAAGTTCGTTAGTCCTTTGTCCTCCACCATAGCCACCTTGTATTACCACTATTTCATTACCGACACGGTTGAGATAGACAGTGTCTCCTGCATTGAACTCTCTTTTGCGCCGGTGAACAGCCGTTCGTTCGGGTTTACAGGGCGCTTGTATGTGGTGAACGACAGCACATATGCCCTGAAGAAATACGCCATCAATGTGCCGATAGACATCAATATGAATTTTGTACGACAACTCATTGTGGAGCAGGATTTTATGAAGACAGACAGCGGTTTGTGGGTGCCTGGTGAAGAGCAAACATTCGCCTCTTTTTCTTTGATTAAGCGGAAAAAAATGCGGCAGTTGTATGTGCGCCAGAATACTATATGGTACCAGCATGAGTTTGGTGTGGGATTACCCGATTCGCTGTCGGCTGGGTTGTCTGATAATAATGTGCTGTATGCCAATGTGTTGAAATACAAGCAGTGGCAATGGCGGAAGATGAGGCCGCAACCATTGACTGCCAAGGAGGCGTTTATAGACAGTCTTTCGGCCGAATTGCGTCGTTTGCCATTTTTCAAAGCGTTGGAAAAGACGGCGGAGATTCTCACTACTGGGTATATTGCCACTGAAAAAGAGCGTAAGAGCAGCCGATTTGACATTGGTCCGGTGTATGATTTTATCAGTTACAATCCGACGGAGGGTGTCCGGTTGCGCTTTGGGGGAATGACCACCGCCAAGTTGCATAACCGTTGGTTTATGAACGGTTATCTTGCTTTTGGACTTAATGATCAGCGGATGAAGTACGGGATTACGGTGACGCACAGTTTTGTGGCGAAGGAGCGTCATGTGAACGAGCACCCGCATCACGCTTTGTCGCTCAGTGCCAGCTACGATATGGAGTTGCCTGGGCGGAGTTACGGTTACATGGACCGCGACAACATTTTCCAGTCCTATTCTGCGGGCGATCCGGAACTCTCGGCCCAGTATGTGCGACGGTTCAAGTTGCGGTATGTGAAAGAGTGGCCATTCCGGTTGAGTGTGGACACATGGCTACAGTACGAGGACAACGAGGCGGCGGGCACGCTGGCGTACTGGCGG
>DGGS01000071.1:0-2739 GCA_002392325.1 Bacteroidales bacterium UBA3868 | reverse complement strand
GCGGGTGAACAGCGACGGGACAGCCACGCGGGTGCGATCCTTCACCAATATGGAGTGGGGTTTGAAACTCCGCTGGGCACCGGGCGAGCGTGTCTATAACAGTCAGACGGGCAAGGACAACAATCTGTTGAAACTCTCCAAGAACGCGCCGGTGCTCTCACTCACGCACACATTGGGATTTTTGGATCTGAAGAACATATTCAACCGCACGGACTTCTCGGTGGAGAAGCGTTTCTGGCTTTCCGCCTTCGGTCATATTGATGCGGAGGTGCAAGCGGGCATTGTGTGGAACGCGGCGCCGTTCACCAAACTGTATGTGCCGTCGAGCAACCAGTCTATCTTCCTTACGCCCAATGTTTTCTGTTTGATGAAACCCATGGAATTCATCATGGACAAGTATGTGGGGCTTTATGCCACATACTATCTGAAGGGGTGGATTTTCAACCGCATTCCGCTTTGGAACAAGTTGAACTTGCGCGAGGTGCTCTCGTTCAGCGGGGTGTATGGCGGGCTTTCGGCCAAGAACATCCCCGGTCCTGCCAGTCCCGGACTCTATCTGCTTCCGGACGGTTGCGGGCCCTTGGGCAAAATGCCCTACATGGAAATCACCGCCGGCATTGAGAACATCTTTGAAGTTCTCCGTATCGACTATGTGCGCCGCCTCACCTACGCCAAGGATTTGAAGGGGTGGGCCAAGAATGGGATAAGGATTTCGATGCGGATTTCGTTTTAATCTAAAAAAAAGTATATCTTTGCGGCATATTAACATAAAATTATTTGATTATGGCAGCACAAGTTGTAAACCGCTATTCGGATGAGGATTTGGCGGAATTCAAAGAATTGATAGAAAAGAAGATAGCTGATGCTAGAAAGGCCATGGAAGTGTATCAGGAGGCGTATAGCGGTGCCGGCAACGACACCATGGACACCGCCCCCACCTTCAAGAATCTGGAAGACGGCAACCAGGTGCTTTCCAAAGAGGAAAACAGCCGCCTCGCCGGCAGACTCGACAAGTACATCGCCAACTTGGAGGCCGCCCTCGTGCGCATCGAGAACAAGACCTACGGCGTTGACCGCATCACAGGCAAACTGATCCCCAAAGAACGCCTCAGAATCGTTCCCCACGCCACCCTCGACGTGGAGTCAAAACTGAACGAAAAAAAGAAATAAGGCGTTGGAAAAGAACAAACGGTTTAGTCTTGTTGCGTGCGCCATCGTGGTGGCGCTCATCCTGCTGGACCAGATTCTCAAAATCTGGGTCAAGACACACATGTGCCTCGGTGAATGCATCCCACTTATCGGAAACTGGTTCAATCTTTATTTTGTCGAGAATCCCGGCATGGCATTCGGCCTCAGTTTCGGCCAAAATATCGGCAAACTGCTGCTTACCCTGCTCCGTATCGTGCTGGTGGTGTTCCTCTGCTGGTACATGCACCGCCTGATTAAGCGCGACAAGATGGACTGGGCAGTGCTGGTCACCTTCAGTTTGATTGTCGCCGGCGCGCTGGGCAATATCATCGACTGCCTGTTCTATGGCGTGATTTTCAACGAAAGCACGCTATCCACGCTGGCCACTATGTTCCCCGACGGCGGCGGTTATGCCCCGTTCCTCTACGGACGCGTGGTGGATATGATTTATGTCAAACTGTTCCCCATACCCTCCGGCTTCCCCGTCTGGGGCGGCACCTACTTCTTCCCCGCCATCTTCAATTTCGCCGATACCTGCGTCACCGTGGGCGTGGCGTTGCTGATTATTTTCAATAAACGCGTGTTTAAGGAGGAGAGAGTAGAGGAGGAGGGAGTAAAAGAGTAAAAGATGTGCCTCATTCACCATTTCCCGTGTACCAATTTCACCCATTCAAAGAAACAAATCAATAATAATTAATAAAAAACAAAGGTATTATGAAATTTTTATCATTTTTAAAGAAACAACTATTGTTGATTGCCGTTTTGACAGTTACAGCTCCGGTTTTCGCCATCAATCCGCCCGATGAGGGCATGTGGCTGCCGATGTTCATCAAAAACTACAACTATGCCACGATGCAGAAGTTGGGCCTGCGCCTGACTCCTGAGCAACTTTACGACATCAACCACTCTTCCCTGAAAGATGCGATCGTGCAACTGGGCGACGGTTTCTGCACCGGTGAGATGGTTTCCCGCGACGGTCTGATGTTCACCAACCACCACTGCGGCTACTCTTCCGTGGTGGAACTTTCCACCGTGGAGCACGACTATCTGAACAACGGTTTCTTTGCCATGAGCAAGGAGGAGGAATTGCCTGCCAATTTCCATGTCAACTTCCTGGAAAGAATGGAGGATGTGACCGCCATCGTTTTGAAGGATGTGAATGACAAAACCTCTGAGGCCGACCGTGAGAAAGCCGTGACGGCTGCCATCAAGAAACTTCAGAAGGAAAATGCTGAAAACGGCCGCTACAAAGTGGTGGTGAAACCCTTCTATGAGGGCAACGAATATTACATGTTCATCTACACCACATACGAGGATGTGCGCCTGGTAGTGGCTCCGCCTTCCTCTATCGGCAAGTTCGGTGGCGATACCGACAACTGGATGTGGCCCCGCCACGCCTGTGACTTCTCCATGTTCCGCGTATATGCCGGCAAGGACAACATGCCCGCCGAATACAGTGAGGACAATGTTCCCATGAAGCCCGCCAAGAGCCTTAAGGTATCCCTGAAGGGCGTCAAGGAAGGGGACTACACCATGATCATGGGTTATCCC
>DGGS01000202.1 GCA_002392325.1 Bacteroidales bacterium UBA3868 | reverse complement strand
GGCGGCGCCCGTGCCCAGGATGCCCACAATGGAACGCCGGCCACGACTCAACGCATGGCAAACCGCCATCAAATCGGAATAGACATGGATATTGGCATCGGGGAAAAAACTCTGCAGCAACCGTTCCATACGATTCGCATTCTCCCAACCAGCGCACCCGGCGCCATAATAGAAGACCTCATCCGCGGTACCATAAGAACTTTCATTAAACTTAAAGTTCACCATCACATGTAAAATATCCTTATCGGATGTATAATTGGGATTGATTCCTTTTCCCGTGTGTTCGCAAACCACGACACCGTCATGCACCACTGCGAATGCGGTCTTAGTGGCGCCAGCATCGATGATAATCTTTTGAGACATAATTTCTTATAGTTATCTGCCGACTAGAAATTCACCAAATCCTCGCGGGATATGCATCCAGGGTTATGGCGTTTGAACTCGGACGCATAATAGCGTTTGATAAGCGTGTGGTCACGCAGCGAGGTGTCGCCCAAAAAATAGGCGGTAAATATCTTATCCGCCTCAAAATAGTTAGGCACGCCCAGCTGTTCGCAATCGCACTGGCTGATGCCCAAACCATCCACGGGGGTGGCATCGATACACGACTGCAAGGCAGCCCGTTGCGCTTCATTCTCCTCTTTCAACAAGAATGTGGAAAGCGAATAAATCTCCGTTTTCCAAAGATGTTGCACCGGAGCGTAGTCACCCACATCGCCATGCAGGGTCCAGAACCCTGTCAGATATTCGGTATAGTTGTCGGTTGAAATCACCATACCGCGATGGAGTTGCGCCAAATCGTACAGCACCAGCATGCGCATACGGGCTTTCATATTGCCCTGGCGCAGTTTGGAGAGCTGACTGTCATCGTAATCCACCAACAATTTCTTGTTCGCATAGAAGGTTTCCGTCAAATCCAGATGCTTGAAATCGTGGCAGAAGGCCTCGCCCACCGCAATGGAGCGGGCAATCTCGTCTTCCTTGTTGGTCTCAATGGTGATGGAACGCCCCACCAACGGGATATTGAATTGCTCGCACACCGGTTTCAGCAGCGCAGCGCACAAGGCACTGTCGATGCCACCGGAAATACCAAGCACCAAAGATTGCAATTTGCTTTTTTCCAAATAGTCAGCCATCGTGGCACGAATGCGTTTGGCCAATTTATCCATTACATCGTCTCCTGAAAGAAACGGAAAATAGTCGGGGGATGGGGTTGTCATAAGGTATCTAAAGTTTGAAGTTGCAGGTTTTAGAAAGATATGGTTAATGTCCTTTATTTGTCAATCGTGAATCGCTTATTCCTTCGGCATTTCTTTATTGAACAGGGCTTTCACCATTTTGGCTTCCACGCCTTCGGAATAGATTTCCTCGTCAGTAGCGGGTTTCAGTTTTATGGTAATGGCGTCATTGGCACCATCCTCCACTTCGTTGTAGCCCACAATCGCATCAATGGCGGCAATCACACTGGGCGCGATTTTGGTGAACACTGTGAAATCCGCCCAACTCGCCACATCATCCAAGGTTTCGTCAAACAGAATCTGCTTCCCGTTGCGCAGAACGGCGGCTGTCTTATCCCCTTTCTTCAAGAAATAAGCGATAAGGTCCTGGTTGAGTTTCTGACCTTGACCCATAATGTACAAGTAAACATATGTTTTCAGCACAAGCTGATTCTTGTATTCGACAGTGGAACGGATCTTGCCCTTGGTGTCATAGAAGTCCCAACTGCCAATGCGCTGGCCCTTCAGATAATTGCCCGTGGAAGAGACCACATTTTTCGGATAATAGGCAGTGCTTTTACCATTCAGTTTTCCATCCACATAAAATTGTTCCAAGCTGACGGTACCATCCACATAATAGGTTTTATACGATCCGTTCAGTTTGTCATCCAGATAATTACGCTCTTCGAGAAGAACGCCAGTCTCAGCAGAATAAATCTTCCACTCGCCCGTGCGCTTGCCCATCGCATAATGCTCAACGGCAATCAATTTGTCGGTGTTGGAATAGTATTTCCATTCGCCGTCCTTGAGTTGGTCAATAAAGCAGCCCTCCGACGCCTTGTGCTCATTCTCATGGTACATCTCGGTTCTCACCTTGTGCACGCCCTGAATAAACTCCGTGGTGCTCTTCAATTTCCCATTAGCATGAAAATATTTGAAAACACCATACGGGACATCATCCTTGAATTGGCCTTCATAGACCTTTTTCCCGTTCTCCATCTTCTTCCAAACCCCTTGTTTCCGGCCGGAAGCGTCTTTCTTATTGATAATCTCGTTGTTTTGGGCCATTATGGACAAAGAAGTCAGGCACAGCAACAGAAGCAGAAACTTTCTCATCGATTTTGTATTTATATTCAGTGAAATAACGAACATGCGCACATAAAATTGCCTGCAAAAGTAAACAATTTTACACTCCCAACACCAACACCGTACGCGACGGGAGATACATTTTCAGAAAACGGCGGCCTTCTTCCGCAAAAGCATTATAAACCACCGACTCATCCACATTTCCGAAACCGTTGTACAAAGGTGAATCGCTGTTCAGGAGAATCTTATATTTGTCTTTCGCACAAGGAATCTCATAATCCTCGAAAGACTTGAACGGATGGAAGTTATAGACGAAAATGCAATTGCCGCGACGATATGCGAGAATCTTGTCGTTGTTATCTTCCCATATTTTTTCGGGCATGAAATCAAGCAATTTCTCGTTCTCCACCAGATGAATCATATCGCGGTCGAAGCGGTTGAGACCGGCATATTGAAGCAGGTTGTCATCGGCGAGGTTCCATTGGCGACGGGCGTGCTGATAAGACCAGCCGTTGCCCTCTCTGGGAAAATCGATCCATTCGGGGTGTCCAAACTCGTTGCCCATGAAATTGAGATAGCCACCGGAGGCCAGCGTCAAGGTCACCAGGCGGATCATCTTGTGCAGGGCCACGCCGCGCGCCACATCCAAATCCGGTGTAAGCACCGACATATTGGTGTACATCTTGTTATCCACCATTCTAAAAATCAATGTTTTATCACCAACCATCGCCTGATCGTGGCACTCCACATAGCTGATCGTCTGTTCCTCATTTCGCTTGTCGGTCATGCGGAAATAAATGTCGCCCATGCCCCAATGCTCGTCAGATTGCGTTTTCAGCGTCTTCACCCAATAGTCGGCGATGCCCATGGACATGCGGAAATCGAAGCCGATACCGCCCTTTTGGGTAGGGAAAGCCATGCCGGGCATACCGCTCACATCCTCCGCAATAGTGAATGCTGCCGGATTCACGGCGCGCACCAAATTGTTGGCCAATGTCAAGTATGTTACGGCATCTTCATCCACATTGTCGTCAAAATATTGGGCATACTCCACAAAATCCACACCCAGACCATGATTCCAGTAGCACATACTGGTCACGCCATCAAAGCGGAAACCGTCGAAATGGAA
>DGGS01000058.1 GCA_002392325.1 Bacteroidales bacterium UBA3868 | reverse complement strand
TCTAACATGAAAAATATTTTAAATATCCTCAAAACCAAGAAGTTCTGGGTTGAATTGCTGATTATGACAATCGGTATGATGATTACCGCTTGCGCCGTTTATTACTTTCTGGTTCCGAGCAAACTGATTATCGGCACCATCTCCGGTCTCTCCATCGTTATCAGTGGAGTGTCCCAAAGCCTCTTCGGCGTGGCACTGCCTGTTTCAACGGTTATTTTCGTGGTTAATGCCATCTTGCTGATTCTCGCGTACTTCCTGATTGGCAAGGAGTTTGGCATCAAAACCGTTTACACGGCCCTGATTCTGGGTCCGATGATGCGTGTGCTGGAAACCTACTTCCCCTACGAGCGTTTCATCCAACCCGATGCCGCTGTCCCATCCATTATGGGCGATATCTGGTTTGACCTCTGTTGTTTTGTGCTCTTGCTGAGCGCTGCCCAAGCCGTGCTTTTCAAGATCAACGCCTCTACAGGAGGTTTGGACATCTTGGCCAAGATTGTCAACAAATACTTGCATTTTGATATAGGTGCGTCCGTTTCTGTGGCGGGTGCCATCATCTGCTGCACCGCCTTCGCCATTAACCCCTTCCACATGGTGGTTATCGGTCTTATTGGCACTTGGATCAACGGTTTGGTGGTGGACTATTTCACCGCGGGCCTCAACAACAAGAAGCGTGTGTGCATCGTCTCCAAAGATTACGACCGCATCCGCCGTTACATCATCGACGAATTGGTGCGCGGCTGCACGCTGTACGAAGTGACGGGTGGTTATACCAATGAGAAATCCATCGAACTGGAAAGTTTGCTGACCAAGGACGAGTTCGTGCAACTGATGGCCTACATCAATCAAAATGAAATCAAAGCGTTTATCACCGCCGGCAATGTCAGCGAAGTGTATGGCTTATGGCTTGATAAGAAGCATATCAAGTCGCGCGCCGATAAGCGTTAATAATTGATATTCCGTTAATTACGGTTGAATACCAACCTTTCGCCGCGGCACTCATCGTGAATCTCCCCGTTCTCGAACACCAGATTGCCGTTGACAAAAGTGTGCGTTACTTTGGTGTGCACGGATTGGCCCAGATAGGGCGTCCAAGCGCATTTGTAAAAGAGTTCCTCCGGAGCAATCTGATGCTCGGAGTGCGGGTCCACTATGACCAAGTCGGCGTGATAGCCCTCCCGGATGAAGCCGCGACGGTCAATCTGATACAAGATGGCCGGGTTGTGGCACATCAGCGTCACGAGTTGTGCCAAGTCCACGCCCAGTTCCATCATCATGGTCAGGGTGTGCTGTATGGAAGGAAAACCGGATTTGGCGGTGAAGTAGTCGTCGGTGAACTTTTCCGGTATAAGATGCGGAGCATGATCGGAGCCGATGGTGTCAATCAATCCGCTATGCAAGGCCTCCCGTAATGCTTGTTTGTCAGCCGCCGTCTTGATGGCCGGATTGCACTTGATGGCGAACCCCGATTTGTCGTAATCGTTATCGTCAAAAAACAGATAATGGGGACAGGTCTCCGCTGTTATCTTCTTGTTTTGCAAGGATATATCATTTCTGAACAAGGAGAGTTCCTGTTGGGTGGAGATGTGCATGACATGCAGGCGCGCTCCTGTTTTGGCGGCCAGTTCCACGGCCTTGGCGGAGGAACGGTAGCAGGCTTCCGCCGTGCGCACCAAAGGATGCAGATTCGCGGTTGGCAGTGCCCTACCCTCTTCTACCAACTTCTTGTATTGCTGTGTGTTATTCCGAATAATCTCCTCATCCTCGCAATGGGCTGCAATGATGCAGGGCGACTCTTTGAAAAGGGTTTCCAATGCGGAATCCTGATCCACCAGCATATTGCCGGTGCTGGAGCCCATGAACAGTTTGATACCGCAAACCTGTGCGGGGTCAGTGGCCATAATTTCCTTCAGGTTGTCGTTGGTGGCACCCAGATAGAAGGAGTAGTTGGCGAGCGATTTCTCGGCCGCAAGATCAAACTTGTCTTGCAAAAGCGCTTGGGTGGTGGTTTGCGGAATCGTGTTGGGCATCTCCATGACGGAGGTCACGCCGCCGGCGACAGCAGCGCGGCTTTCGCTGGAAATGTCTGCCTTAGCCGTCATGCCCGGCTCGCGGAAGTGTACATGCTCGTCAATAACGCCCGGAATCAGATATTTTCCACGGCCATCGATCAGGGTGGCGTGATTTGCGTCAAAAACCTCTCCTTCAGGCACAATTTTGGCAATTTTGCCATCGGAAATCAAGACGCTTCCCGCAACGGTTTTGCCTTCATTGACTATTGTGATATTCTGTATGAAATACTCCATTCCTCAAATTTTAAAAACAAATGCAAAGATACAATTATCCTGCTATTTCTTTAACAAAACTCATAAACAACGGATGGGGATGCAGAACGGTGCTGGAGTATTCGGGATGGAATTGTGTCCCAATAAACCAGCGGTGTTCGGGAATCTCCACAATCTCCACCAATCCGTTATCGGGATTCACGCCCACACATTGCATTCCGTTCTTCTCATATTCCTCTTTGTATCGGTTGTTGAACTCATAACGGTGGCGGTGGCGTTCGCTGATTTCCAGTGTTTTATAGATTTCAGCAACTCTGCTGCCTTTGAGAAGTGTGCAGTCGTACGCGCCAAGCCGCATGGTGCCGCCCATGTTGGTCACGGATTTCTGCTCTTCCATCAGGTCTATCACATTGTGCGGGGTGTTCGCATCCATTTCTGCGGAATTGGCGTCATTGTATTTTAACACATTGCGTGCGAATTCGATGACCATCATCTGCATGCC
>DGGS01000158.1 GCA_002392325.1 Bacteroidales bacterium UBA3868 | reverse complement strand
AGCAAAGATGTGGTTTTCAAAGATTTAGGACTACTTATCATCGATGAGGAACAAAAATTCGGTGTTGCGGCAAAGGAGAAGTTGCGCGAATTGCGCGTGAGTGTCGATACGCTGACCATGTCGGCCACGCCCATGCCCCGCACCTTGCAATTCTCGCTGATGGGCGCACGCGACATCTCCGTCATCACCACGCCCCCACCCAACCGCCAGCCCATCCAGACCGAAGTGCATGTGTTTGACGAGGAACTGCTTCGCGATGCCATACAATTCGAACTCAACCGCCACGGACAAGTGTTTGTGGTGCACAATAAAATCCAGAACATCAAAGAGTTGGCAGGACTCATCCAACGACTAGTCCCCTCAGCCAAGGTGGCTATAGGGCATGGTCAAATGGAAGGCGAGCAGTTGGAGAAAATCATGACCGACTTCATCAACCAGCAGTACGATGTTTTGGTGTCCACCACTATCGTGGAGTCTGGGTTGGACATTGTGAACGCCAACACCATGATCATCAACGATGCGCAAAACTTCGCGCTCAATGTTCTGCACCAGCTTCGCGGGCGCGTGGGCCGCAACAACCAAAAGGCATTCTGCTACCTGTTCACCAAACCCTATGATACGCTCAACGATCAGGCACGCAAACGGTTACAGGCCATTGAAGACTTCTCTGACATCGGCAGCGGCATCCAAATCGCCCTGCGCGACCTGGACATCCGCGGTGCCGGCAACATTCTCGGCGCCGACCAGAGCGGCTTCATCAACGAGATTGGTTATGAAATGTATCAGAAAATCTTGAGCGAGGCCATTCGGGAAATGCAAGATTTAGGTGATCAAGAAATTGAAACCGCCGACAACTCCAAGCTATTGGTGCGCGAATGTCTTATTGAAACCGACATTGAAGCCCTGTTTCCCTCCGATTATGTCAGCAATGTGAGCGAACGCATGAGTTTGTACAAAGAACTTGAGAGCATCAAGGATTTGGACAAACTGGAAACTTTCCGCAAAAAACTACTTGACATCTTCGGAACTCTACCCCAACCCACAGAGGAACTGCTGCAAACCATACCATTGCGGCTGATTGCGGGCCGGTTGCATTTCGAGAAAATCATTTTGAAAAAGAACACCCTGACCGGTTATTTCATCGGCAATTCCTCCTCCAGATATTACCAGTCGGAAGAGTTTGGCAAAGTGCTTGGTTTTCTGCAAGCCAACCACCCGCTCATACAACTGAAAGAAGTGAAAGGCAAACTGCTGTTCATCATCCATAAGATACCCACCATGAAATCGGCCATGCATTGGATGGAGAAGATGGAACGGTATGTGAATGGGTGAAGGAGGTGAACGGTACAAGGGTGAACGGTAAACGAGGAATGAACATTAGCAATATGACAATCAATCGGAAAACATGGGATTTCATTCAGCGGCATCGGGATGAGGATGTCCGGAAGTTAGCCTTGCGCGGATGCAAGGATCCGGATGTGGATTTTCCCTTTGCGCTGCAGCAGATCCAAGGAAGGCAGAAAGCAAAGGACAAACTCCCGGACTATTATGCGAACGAAAACATCCTTTACCCGCCCACCATTTCCATGGAGCAGTGTTCATCCTCCCAAACCGCCCAATACAAAGCGTCGATTGTAAGTGGGGAATCTTTTGCCGACCTGAGCGGCGGTTTCGGGGTAGATGCCTTGGCCCTGGCAAAAGTCTTCGAGCAGGGATACTATGTGGAACCGATGGACGAACTGTGCAAATTGGTTCTGTATAACACCAATATATTCAATATCAATAATTTACAAATTCTAAACGGCACCATGGAAGAGATGCTCCCCACCCTGTCCGAGGTGGATGTCATCTATCTGGACCCCTCGCGGCGCAATGCACATGGGCAACGGGTGGTCACGCTTCAGGAGTGCACTCCCGACCTCACCCAACACAAAGAGCAACTATTAGAAAAGGCACGCAAGCTGGTGTTGGTAAAGCTCTCTCCCATGTTGGATTTGAAAGCCACGCTGGCGTTGTTGCCGGAGACCACTGCCATTCATGTGGTTGCCGTCAATGGCGAATGCAGGGAGATTCTTCTCCTGCTCTCCCATAGCATTCCGGGAAAAATTGATTATCATGCTGTTAACATACAAAACGGGCATATCTCGGATTTCCAGTTCAGCAACATTGAAGAGATGGAAGCGGTGCCCGCATTGGCAGACTCATTAGGAGCGTATCTGCTGGAGCCCAACGCTGCCGTAATGAAGGCTGGTGGGTTCAAGTGCATCGCCACACGATACGGGCTGCAAAAACTGCATCCGCACACGCATCTATATACATGCGACACACCATCAGAAGACTTTCCGGGAAGGCAATTCCGCATTGTAAATCATTTCCATTTCAACAAAAAAGAGGCGGCCAAACACCTCTCGGGCATCAAAAAGGCCAACATCGCTGTCCGTAACTTCCCCTGGAGCGCCGAAGAACTGCGCAAGCAACTCAAGCTGGCCGACGGAGGCGGATTATACTTGTTCGGTGCCACGATGCGGGAGGGGGAACACACCATTATTGTCGGCGAGAAGTTGTGACCCTAAAAATTCACAAACAATAAAACTTTTTTGTACTTTTGCAGTCCCAAAAAAGTTAACAATAAAAAATCAATAGTACAATGAAAAGATTATTAACCATCGGACTCTGCATTCTCTTCACAGGTGCCGCAATGTCCGTTAAATCCCAAGAGACAATGACACAAGATCAAAAAGTGAGTTATGCCATTGGCGCTAACTTTGGCACACAAGTAAAACATGACGGCGTCAATCTTGACCTGGACGCTTTTGCACAAGGTGTGCGCGACGGTTTGGCCGGACAAAACAAGTTTTCAGAACAGCAGATGCAGGAGATTTTCATGCAATTCCAGCAGGACATGCAGGCAAAGCAGGCCAACAAAGCCAACGCCGCAAAAGCTGAGGGATTGGCTTTCCTCGCCGAGAACAAGAAGAATCCAGATGTGCATGTGACGGAATCCGGACTTCAGTACAAAATCATCAAACAAGGTGACGGCCCCAAACCGACCGCAACCAGCAAAGTGACTGTGAATTACAAAGGCACGCTGATTGACGGCACCGTGTTCGATTCCACTGAAAACAACGGCGGTCAGCCCATCACATTCGGTCTGAACCAGGTTATCCGCGGCTGGACCGAGGGTCTGCAGCTGATGCCCACCGGTTCCAAATACATCTTCTACATCCCCTCTGATTTGGCTTACGGTGATCAAGGTGCCGGCGGTTTGATTCCGGGAGGCGCCACCCTGATTTTTGAAATCGAATTACTCAGCTTCGAATAAAACATCAAAAGGGCAGCCGTTCAGACTTGCCCTTTTTTAATTCATTTTCCCTTTTTATGAAAAAAATCATTTTCACCACCCTATTGCTGTTGTGCGCATGTTTAGCCGCCTGGGCACAGGTGCCGCAAGATTGCGGGGCCATTGATTGTCCGGGACGCTGCGGACGCTTCATTGATGAGAACGGTGACGGGTTCTGCGACCGCGGCCGTTTGTCCAACACATCAACCGCCACGGTAGAAGAGGTTGCCATCTCAGAGAAGAGCGAACCCAAAGCAACACAGCCCGCCAAAAGCGCTCCTGAGAGAGCCAATGCCACAAAACCCACCGCCGAAGAAGCCCCGATAGAGCCCTCGGCCACTCCTGGTGCGCCGGAGGAAGAGATAAAGCCGACGGACAATGAAATCGTGCCCGAAAGCGCCGAATCCGAAGAACCGGTCAAGACCAAAAAGCCCTATGACCTGATCCTGATTTCGGCCATCACACTGGGGTTGTACGCCCTCACCTCCATCTTGGTTAAGGCCAATGTCATGAAAAAGACCACACACCGCAAAATATGGAACATCCTGCTGCTCATCACCGCTCTGGTTTCCTGTTTATTGGGCTTTTTCCTGGTGCTGCAAATCAATTACGGATGGAAAATGGAATGGCTTTGGACGGTGAAATACTACCATGTGGAATTCGGCATCGCCATGACCATTGTTGTCCTGTTTCACATCTTCTGGCACATGAATTACTGGAAAACCCTGTTCAAAAAGAACAAATCCAAAGAATAAAACATTTATTTACTGATAGATACCATGATTTTAGAAACCGCATTAGCTAACGCACTGCAAAAGACACTCTCGGATTTATACAATATCACCATTGATGCGGACACCACTTTAGTTCAGCCCACCCGCAAAGAGTTTGAGGGTGACCTCACCATTGTGGTGTTCCCGTATGTGAAGTTGGCGCGCAAGGCACCTGACATGGTGGCCAAAGAGATTGGCGAGGCGCTATGCGCTTCCGTGGACCTGCTCTCCGGCTACAATGTTGTGAAGGGCTATCTCAACCTCTCCATCGGCGACGCTTTCTGGAAAGAATATTTGCGCGACCATTATCAGGATGCGCAATACGGGCAGAACGGGCGACAGCAGGAACCGCCGATTCTTATCGAATATTCATCGCCAAACACCAACAAACCGTTGCACCTCGGCCATATCCGCAACAACCTGCTCGGGCATTCTGTGTCGCAAATCCTGATGGCTTGCGGACATCCTGTAGTGCAGGTAAACCTTGTAAACGACCGTGGCATACACATTTGCAAATCCATGGTAGCCTGGTTGCGCTACGGCAATGGGGAGACACCGGAATCGTCGGGCATGAAAGGCGACCATCTGGTGGGCAAATATTATGTGGTTTTCGACCAGCATTACAAAGAGGAACAGAAAGAACTGATTGAGAAAGGATTATCTGAGGACGAGGCCGCCCAACAAGCCCCCATCATGCTGGAAGCCAGAGAGATGCTGCGCAAGTGGGAAGCCGGGGACGAAACAGTGCGCTCCTTGTGGGCAACCATGAACCAATGGGTATATGCCGGCTTTGACGCCACTTACGACCGTCTGGGTATCCATTTTGACAAAACTTATTATGAGTCAAACACTTATTTGCTCGGAAAATCGCTGGTACAAGAAGGGTTGGACAAAGGCGTGTTTTATCGTCACGAAGACGGATCCGTGCGTGTGAATTTGACCGACGAGGGTTTGGACGAGAAGGTTTTGCTGCGAAAAGACGGCACTTCCGTATATATGACACAGGATTTGGGCACCGCCCAGTTGCGGTATGAAGAGTTCAAACCGCAAAAGATGATTTATGTGGTCGGTAATGAGCAAAACTACCATTTTGATGTGCTGAAGCTGGTATTGGGCAAGAAATTGGAGAAGGAATTCGGCAACAGCATTTACCATCTTTCCTACGGTATGGTGGAGTTGCCCAGCGGCAAGATGAAATCCAGGGAAGGCACTGTGGTGGACGCCGACGATTTGATGGACGACATGTTCCAAGAGGCCAAGAGCGGCACGGAAGCGTTGGGCAAATTTGACTTCCCTGCTGACGAAGCGAATGCCTTGTACGAAATGATCGGACTCGGGGCGCTCAAATATTTCATCCTGAAGGTGGATCCCACCAAGAACATCCTGTTCAACCCGGCCGAGTCCATTGATTTCAACGGCAACACGGCCCCGTTCATCCAATACACCCACGCGCGCATCCAATCGCTGCTGCGCAAAGCGACGGAGCAGGGCATCCAGATCACGGACACCCTACCCACTGACACTGTCATGGAGAGTGAGGAAAAGCAGATTATCAAGGTACTGTACAAATACCCACAAGTGGTCTTGTCAGCGGGCGACAACTACAGTCCGGCTTTAATCGCCAACTACATCTACGATTTAGCCAAGCAGTTCAACCATTTCTATCAGGAGACCCCCATCTTCAAGGAAGCGGACACCGGCAAACGGTTGTTCCGACTGCAGATATCCAAATGGGTGGCCACAACGATACGGAATGGCATGAAGTTGCTGGGAATTGATGTTCCGGACAAGATGTAAGACAGCAAGGAACTTCCGTTTGGAGACAGGTTAAGCCGTTATCTGCTTAGGGATTAACGCTGCACAACGATTGATAATGTCGTTCGCCGTCTCAAAACCAGTGGAACAAACTTTTTTGTTTTTTATTCCATCATAGCCCATAGACAAATGCATAATGTCGTAGCCGGTCACAACAAACGCCAATAGTTTCTTGTCGCGTTGGGCGGCCACTTCCTTGTATTTGTCAATTGAGGGGCGACCTTTGCTTTTACGAATGCCAAACAATGCGTCTAATGCGACAAGACAACCGTTCCACAAGGTGTTTCCAGCCATCTTGACATATTTTCCGTCGGTGTAGATTTTCAATTCGGGGTCATAATTGGCTTTCTTAATGACCTCCTCCGCATTAGCCACATATCTGCGGGCTTCTTCAATGGGATCTTTCTTTTCCATGGGTATAAAAATGAATTATTTTGTTTAAAAAATACGATTGCAAAAGTACACTTTTTTTTTCTAAGCAACGGCAATAAAAAAGCGCCCCGAAAGAGGCGCTTTTTTCTCATCATTTCGCGATAGGATTATTCTTCTTTCTTGCTGCATTTTTCGCAGGAGAAGCATTTCCAAACGAGTGCGGAGAGAGCGGCACCTACGAGCGGAGCGCAGATGAACACCCAGAGGTCGCACAGGGCCTGGCCACCAGCGAATATAGCCGGTCCGATGGAACGAGCGGGGTTCACGGAAGTGCCCGTCAGGTTGATGCACACGAGGTGAATCAGGATGAGGGACATACCGATAGCGAGACCTGCGAAATTGCCGGCACCCACTTTCTCGTCGGTAGTGCCAAGCACCACGAGCACGAAGAGGAATGTGGCGATAACTTCCACGAGGAATGCGCCGCCAGGACCGCCAGCGTTAGCCACGCCATTGCAGCCGAGACCTGTCATGCCTTCAGCGATACCGCAAGCGGACGGAGTCACCACATTGACGAGCAGCAACAGGCAAGCGCCAGCGATGATACCGCCAACGAGCTGACCACACCAGTATCCGATAGCGTCTTTCCAGCTCATACGGCCGGAGAGCGCAACGCCAAGGGTAATGGCCGGGTTGATATGGCATCCGGAGATACCGCCAATGGTGTAAGCCATAGCCACCACGGAGAGACCGAAGGCGATAGCTGTACCTACCACGCCAGCAGGCGTAGCGCAACCGAGGAACATGGCTGTTCCGCAGCCCAAGAATGTAAGAACAAAGGTTCCTACCATTTCAGCGAAATACTTTTTCATAAGCGTTAAAATTTAAGGGTTAATAAAATGTGAATTCCTAAATTTTCATCTTATTTTCCTTTGTTTCAATAAATTACAAAGGGAAAACTCTCCCGCATATTCCTAATACGGTTGCAAATATATTAAATATCATTCAAAAAATAATATTTTTTAACACAAAAATTATGCACACCTGTTCATTATTTTCTATCGCTAAAACTGATAGAAATAACTGAACATCAGCACGGTGTTATATTGCAGTTTAACACCCCTATTGACCGCCCAATTGGGTTTGCGCACTCTTAAAATGGAATTGGAAAAGCGGAAACTGACGCCATGGTGCTCATTGAACATATAGGAAATACCCGCCAAAGCGGAGAGTTCAAACCGGCTGAACGGCGGTCTTCCCTGAATCTGCCCATACAAGTCGCGTTCACGCTGATACAGGTTCACGCCGAACATGGGACCGAGTTCGAATTCAAAATCGCTGTTCCCTCGAATGGTCAGACGGGCGAAGCGCCAGCGCAACAGCACAGGCACTTCCACATAACCCAGATTCAGCACATATTTTTGCGTGATATTGGCGGTTTGTTTAGGCGGAATATAGGTATGACTCCCTTTCATCGTGAAATTGATCTCCGCCTGCAGTTTCAGATTGCCCTTATCATTCAGGGGATAGTTGGCATACAAACCCGCATAGGCGCCCAGTTTGTGGAAACCGACCAGGTCATCGCCGGAAATTTGGGTGGCGGTGAAACCGGCTCGCACACCGCCCTTGAAATTGCTGGAAGTGGTGGAGCGCTGGGCAAATGCGCCGAGCGTTATTGCAAACAACAGAAACAGAACGACAAGAGATTTTTTCATAACTAATTAAGATTGATGTATTCGGGCACATTCAGCCAATGCTGATAACCATCACCCAACACTTGCACAGACTTGGTCCACATTTTCTCAGGTTCGGTATGGAACACCAGTTCCGGAGTCGGATTACCAATCACCCACATATTCCGGGCTATTTCGCCTTCCAATTGTCCAGGACTCCAACCCGCATAACCCATCAGGAAGCGATATTGTAGATTCGGTATTGCCCTGTGTTCAATCAGTGCCAACAGCACCTGGTCATATCCGACATAGATGCCCGGAGCCACTTGGGAGGAATCCTTGCAACTCTCGAACGAATGCAGCAGAAACAATGCGGTAGGCAGAACCGGGCCGCCCAGGTACATGGGCGCCTCCACGCGCAATCCGTCCACCAGCTGGCTGACGGGATATGGCAGACGATGGTTCAGGATAAGACCTGCCACATGCTCGTCCTCATAATCGGTAAGCAGTACCACAGAACGGTTGAAGAAGGTGTCGTTATAATATGGCACCGAGATAAGAATCCTGCCGGGGGCAAGTTCAAATTCGGTTTGTTTCACAGACAGATTGTCCTTAAAAAAAGCCATGGCAGGATTGTAATCGGGTTACACTTGTTCTATATAACTGTAAATCTTATCGATAGCATCTGGTTGGGCAAAGGTGCGCAACACTTCTCCCATGTGGGCACAGCGTTCGGGATCCTTCACCAAGTCCATAAGGGCGGGCATCAGTTCTGCCTTTGCCTGAGAGTCGGGAATCAACACGGCAGCGCCTCTTGAGGAGAGTGCTTTGGCATTGTAGGTTTGATGGTCCTCGGCCGCATAGGGGAAAGGCACTAAGATGGTAGGCACTCCAACCACTGCGAGCTCGGCAATGGCCAATGCGCCAGCGCGCGACACGATTATGTCGGCCATACTGTAAGCATCGTTCATATTGCGGATGAACGGCATGATGCGGATATGCTCATCCTGTTCGGCCAACAACTTGGAATCTATGTTTTTATAGTACAACTCACCCGTCTGCCACAAAAGTTGGATATCGGCATTGCGGAACTCGTCAAGATGTTCGGCCATCGTTTCATTTAATGTTCGGGCGCCCAAACTACCTCCGACCACCAAAACCGTTTTCTTTTCAGGGGAAAAACCGAAAAACTCGTACGCTTTAGGGTCTTTCCGTTTCAAATTCAGAATTTCCTCACGAATGGGGTTGCCTGTCAGCACAATCTTATCCGCAGGGAAGAATTTTTCCAGTCCCTCGTATGCCACACAAATACGCTTGGCTTTTGGGGCCAGCATCTTGTTGGTGACACCCGGATAGGAGTTCTGCTCCTGCAACAGAGTGGGCACGCCCAGTTGGTCGGCGGCCTTCAGGGCAGGACCGGAAGCGAATCCCCCTACTCCAATGGCGATATCGGGTTTGAAATTGCGGATAATTTTCCGGGCTTTCCTCATAGCGCCCATCAGGACAAAGGGAAGTTTCACATTTTTCCAGATGCCTTTGATGGAAAAATCGCGGCTGATGCCATAAATTTTCAACCCTTCTATCGGGAAACCGGCTTCTGGGACACGCTTCATTTCCATTTTGTCGCTGGCGCCGATGAAAAGGATGTCCGCATCCGGATTCTCCTTCTTTATTTTTTTTGCGATGGCCAAGGCCGGGAAAATATGGCCTCCAGTGCCGCCGCCGCTGATAAGATAACGCTGTTTCATAGTGTGGTTATATGGTTTGTAAGGTTTGTAAAGTTTATAAAGTTAGCATTTTTCTGTTAATAGAAAACTCTTTATGTGCCTTCCACTCTTTTACTCTTTCTCTCATCCTCCAACTACCACAAACTGTATGGTGGCGCGGCTGGTTTGGCGAAGGATGGCTGTGCGACCCGCAAGCACCTTGTCGATAATCTGTTTGTTATAGTGACGAATGGTTATCAGTTGCACATCTTCATTGTATTTGACCTTGTACTTGTCGTGCAATGCCGCCACACATTGCGCCACGCGGTCGGGTTCGGCGTCCGTACATACGGAAAAGCTCAATGCCGAGTTCTGCATCATGTTAACCCGAATACGATATTTCGCGAAAACCGCAAACAATTCCGACAGATTCTCCACTGCTATAAAGGAGAAATCCCTCGGGAAAACGGTCAAAAGTGTTTGATGGTCCTTCACAATGATGGAGGGAATCTTGTTTCTTTCGGAACAGGACTTGATGACACTACCCTCCTCTTCCGGATGGAAGAAGGATTTCACATACAGTGGAATCTGCTTGTTTTGAAGCGGTTTCAAGGTTTTGGGGTGGATAATGGAGGCACCATAGTACGAAAGTTCCACGGCCTCCTCATAGGGAATCTCATCCAACTTTACCGCGTCGGGGAAGCGTTTCGGGTCCGCATTAAGCAGTCCGGGCACATCTTTCCAGATAGTCACACTTTCGGCATCAAGCGCATACGCCATGATAGCGGCCGAGTAGTCGGAGCCCTCGCGACCCAGTGTGGTGGTCAGATGTTCGGCCGTGCCACCTATAAAGCCCTGCGTCACAAACACTCTGTCTGAATGCCCACCAATGTTTTCACAAATCTGGTTCACTGTAGTATCCCAGTCCACATGTCCTTCACGGTAGGTTGAATCGGTACGCACCAGACGGCGTGCATCAAGCCAGGTGTTAGGTAGTCCTGCAAGATTCAGATACATGGAGATAATGGTGGTGGACAACAATTCTCCGAAACTCACAATTTGATCATAATCGAAATCGTAGTTGTTGGAATGCTCTTCGGCCAATTTTGTCCTCAACTGATTAAAGAGTTCTCCGATCCGGTCAAGTATGGAACCCGGGTCGGGCACCAACCGTATGGCCACATCCTTATGTTGTTTCTCCAACTCAGAAACCAATGTCTCCACCTGGTCAGGATCGTGATAATAGGCATGAAGCACTTTTTCCAGGAAGTTAGTGGTTTTGCCCATCGCGGAAATCACCACAACAAGATTGTCATCGGGATAACAGCGCAGAATAGCATGCAGATTTTCTATGGCTGCCGCGTCTTTCACTGACGCACCTCCGAATTTAAAAACCTTAAAACTCATCATTCTTCATTTTTAATCACATGCAACAATGTTCTTCCCACCACGCCGAGCGTGTTTTTGTCAATATGCTGGATATTGTCATTCATCGTATGCCAAACGGGGTCGAAACCGGTCCCGGAGTACATGTCGTAATGGATAATGTCTATCATCTTGAACGGCGCATACTTATTGACATAATAGTGGTCATCGGTGATAATGCCTCCGGGCTGGTTAATGAAGCAATCCCCGTATCCCAAATCGTAGGCATGCGCCCAGACTTTAGCCACAACGGGTTGCGCGTCGCGCACGGAGAAACTCTCCTGATAGAAGCGGGCATTCGGCGAGCCCACCATGTCGAGCAGGATGCC
>DGGS01000021.1 GCA_002392325.1 Bacteroidales bacterium UBA3868 | reverse complement strand
CCGGTAGTCATGAAGGTGCTGTCCACGGGAGTGTACGTGTCGGCATTCACATACAGCTCATGATTGGTGATGGGCTGAGTGGGGTCGCCGTTGAGGTTGAAGTAGCTGTGGTTGGTCATGTTGATGACCGTCGGTGCGTCCGTAACCGCCTCGTACTCAATATCCAGCGCGTTGTCATCCGTGAGTGTGTAAGTGACACGGGCGCACACATTGCCCGGGAACCCGCTATCGCCGTCCTCACTGACCAAACTCAGCGCCAGCCGGTTGTCGCCCACTTCTTCAACATTGAAGATGCGGTACTGCCAGCCATCCGGACCGCCGTGCAGGCAGTTCTTGCCATCGTTCTGCGGCAACTGGTAGATTTTCCCGTCGATGGTTATCTGCCCGTTATTCAGCCGGTTGGCGTATCTCCCGATGACCGCTCCGAAGTCGGAGCGGTGGTTTTCAGGGAGGTAGTCATCCACTCGCTCGAACCCGAGCACAACATCGCGCAGGATGCCGTTTTTGTCGGGCACGAACAATGACACGACGCGCCCGCCGAGGTTGGTGATGGTGGCTTTCACGCCTTGGCCGTTGTGTAACATCATCCGCCGTATATCGTTGTAAATCAGTTTCATTTCAAGCCAATTTTATTCTACTTGCTTTCGGTCGGAATACAATCCAGCAACATTTCCTGCAGGCAATCAATGACAGTTTCACGTTGTTTATCCGTCAGATGGAAGCCCAAAAAAAACTTTTTATTCTTCCCTTTGAAATTCTTATACGTAATGCGTATGGTTGGATCTCGTGTGGGCAAAAACACGTAAAACAAGGGCTCATCATAAGGAGAGACATTTACAATACTGCGCCATGGTATTTCTGTTCTCACCCCAATTATCATTCTTTGATATATGCCAACACCTGATGCTGAACAAGCAATAACTTCTTTGCCAAACAATTCCCAAACAATGCTACAGACGATAACAAAAAAAAGGTATCCAAGTGGGCCAAGAAAAATCAACGAAATTAGAAAATCCTCGAAGGTTTCCACAATGCCATCCTGAATCATCCAGATGGCCAACGGAAAGAAAAACAATGAAATCACCCCCAGAATAATACATAGAGGAATCACCGCACCTTTATCGGATTGGTTACGCAACAGCACATTCCATACGCCATTGTCATCCCGATCAAATTCTCTTCTGGAGAAAAACATTTTTTTATTTTTGCAAATGTATATTTTTTTTAACAACTATAAATTAGTTTTGATATGAAAAGGTCCATCTACAGATTAGGCGCAATCACTACCAGTTTGTTGAGTTTAACGGTTTTGTTCAAGGTTTTGCATTGGCCAGGGGGCAACATTTTGCTTCTGATTACTTGTGGAGGCCTTATTCCACTTATGTCATTTCTTGCGGCAGGATACTTAAATCGTCAGGAGAACGAGGATAACAAAAACGACCATCGGTTTATCAACTATTAACTATTATCTATCATCTCTCCACTATCATCGCCGCGCCCCCGCCCGGGGCCAACTCCACTTTCAGCTTTCCGTCAGCGGGAACGGTTACCGTTTTCTTCTGATAGTCAACGCCTTTGCGGTGGGCGTTGGGACCATCGACGAACATCGTGACCGTGCCGGAGGTGATACCCAAGGCCTTGAGGTCGATTTCGACGGTGCGGGCGTTCCAGTCGGTGATGGCGCCGATGTACCAAGTGTCGCCTTTGCGCTTGGCGGAAATGATAAACTCCCCGACTTTTCCATCTAAGATGCGGGTCTCGTCCCACACAGTGGGCACCTTGGCGATGAACTCGGTGCATTCGGGTTCCTGCATGTAGGCCGTGGGGGCATCGCAGAGCATCGCGAAGGGCGCGTCAAAGACCATGTACTCTGCCAATTGGCGGCAGCGCGTACCCTGGCTCATCGGCTCGTTCCAGCTCGGGAAATAGCACCAGTAGGCACCGTTGCGCATCGCCCCCTGCGTGAAGTCCATCGGACCCGCGAGCATCCGGATAAACGGAATCGTGACCTCGTACTTGACCATATCGGTCTTGCTGTCGGCCCATTTGCACTGCTCCAGCCCGAACACACCCTCGTAGTTCAGTACATTCGGGTAGGTGCGACTCAGTCCCGTGGGTTTGTATGCTCCATGGAAGTCGATGAAGAGGTGGTATTTGGCGGCCATGGCGGCCATCCGTTCGTAGAAGTTGACCACAATCTGGTCGTCGCGGTCCATGAAATCAACTTTGAAACCCTTCACGCCCATCTCGGAATAGTGCTTGCAGACGCGCTCCATCTCCTTGTCCATCGCGGCGTAACCGGCCCACAGCACGATGCCAACTCCTTTATTTTCAGCGTATTTCACCAACATCGGCAGGTCTATTTCAGGCACCACTTGGAAAAGGTCGGCCTGCTTGTTCACGGCCCAGCCCTCGTCGAGAATCACATATTCGATGCCCTTCTCGGCGGCAAAGTCGATGTAGTATTTGTAGGTCTCGTTGTTGATGCCGGCCTTGAAATCCACGCCCCAGATGTTCCAGTTATTCCACCAGTCCCATGCCACTTTGCCGGGCTTAATCCATGAGATATCAGCCACTTTCGAAGGCTCCGCGAGGAGATAGACGAGGTCGTTGTCTGCCAAATCCTTATCCTCGGTGGTGAGGGCGATGACGCGCCACGGAAAGTTTCTTGTGCCGGCGGTCTTGGCGATGTAGTCGTGACGCTCTTTTACCACATACTGCAGGTTATTGTGCCCGCCCTGCTCCCAGGTTTTCGGCAGCGGTGCGAAATAGCCGATCATCGAATTGCCCTCGGTGTGTTTGAGATACATGCCGGGATAGTCGTGGAGGTCGGCCTCGGTGATGACGGCCATGCGCGACTTGTAATTTTTTCCGAAATCGCCCGGGAAGTAGTCCTGTGCCACCAGCAGCGGCA
>DGGS01000079.1 GCA_002392325.1 Bacteroidales bacterium UBA3868 | reverse complement strand
GGCGTCAAACGATGACCGGGTTTATCAATGTGATTGTTCAGCTGAGTCAATCTCCCGCTTTGTGGAATGGCAAACAATCTATTCACCAGATGTGGAACTCATGGGCTATACCATAATACCCATATCTTGGCAAGCCCCTTGGCATTTTGCCAATATAATTTTTACCATGGTAGAGGATGATGAAGTGCCTCTTGCCACTTTCGTCATTACCAATTACGAGAATTTTCAGTTGGATAGTGTTCAAATCACTTTCTATGATAGTTTAGATAATGTATTGGATGTGGTTCATGAAAATGATGTTTATGTCGATTCTTCTAATGTGTCCAATGGCGTTAAGACTGTGGTCATGCCACCCAAGTATATGATGCTTGCTTTGTCGCAATCCTTATTTGTGGAGGTTTCTTATAAAACAACAGAAGGATGGTATTATATGAAAGGTGGTCCGGGAGCAACTTTTGTGGAACAAATAAACGATTGCCCCCGATTGAAGAAAGTTTTAGATCAAATAATGCTTTCCCGTGAACGGTGAAAATAATATGGCAAAGTTGTGATTATTGCGTATTTTTGCACCCCGATAATCTATTAATAATTGCCCAATTTTTCTGCGACAGGGCCGCGCTGGTAGTAGGGATAGTGGTCTGCGTTTGGGAAAATTGGATTTAAAACCAATTGATATGGAAAGTATGAAAAACAGAATCAGGAATCATTTCATCTGGATGTCACGACTTTTTGTGTGTATTGTCTGTGTAGTATGCTTGTTTGTGCCTGCGCGTGCCGATGCCCAAAGCGAACCTACTGAGCTGACCAATCTGGTGATTTTCGTGCGTTTTGCCGATGACGCCGAGATTACCCATTCGTTCGCAGACATCGATTCCATGTTCAATGGGAAAACAGATGGCTTTTTAAGCGTGTATAATTTCTTTAAGGCCCTCTCGTATGATAAGATTCATTATAACACGGTATATACCAATAATATACAGAATGGTCAGATTATCTCCTATCAGGATGTTTTCCCTCGCGCCTATTTCGAACCCTACAGTGCGTGGAATCCCATCGGTTATCAGGGCGAGAATCCATTTATGGGTGTCTCTATGCGCGAGGCGCTGTTGCTGGGCCGTATTGTGAGGTATGTGGACTCGCTGCATCTGGTGGACCCCAGCATTGTGCTGGACGGCGATGGCGACGGTGACATCGATAACATCAGCTTCGTCGTGAAAGGCGGCACGGGTGCTTGGGCATCCATTTTGTGGCCTCACATGGAGTATTTTCCGCATGATTCTCTCGACTATATGGCGACCATCAATGGCGTTCGCCCGAACACCTTCAATCTGGAATTTGAGGGTTCTTCGGGATACTTTACCGCGAATGTTTTCCGCCATGAGATGGGGCATTCCCTAGATTTGCCGGATCTGTATCACTATACGCACTATACCAATGTGCGGCCGGCTGGCAGCTGGGACATGATGGAAGACAACTCCTGGCCCAATCATACCGCAGCCATATACAAGAATAAGATTCTGCATGTATCGGACGACCCGATAGAGATCACCGAAGATGGGGATTATACCCTGTATAGTGTGGGCTCGAGCCCGTCACAGAACTGCTATTACATCAAGTCGAGCATTGACCCGACACAATGGTTCGTGTTTGAGTACCGCAGTTATCTTGACTTGTTTGACTATGGTGTGCCGGGCATTGGGCTTGTGGCCGCCCGTTGGAACGATGCGGTGCCGTTGGATTACAATGGCATGTTCGCCAATGCCTTTTTCGACTTTTATACGCAGGCGCACCAATACTGGATTTTCCGTCCGGGCAGCGCGATTGACACGGTTAACGGCCGCCTTTACGACGCGCATTTCAGCCAAGAGTCGGGGCGTACCTCATTCGGCCCCACCACCGATCCCCATCCTTATCTGACGGACGGTACGCCGGAACCGAGTTTTGAGATCACCAACATTCAAGAGAATGGCAACCAGCTCACCTTCCATGTGCATTTTCTGAATACGGGTGTGGAGGATGTCCAGCCAGCAGAAGTGTTGAAAGTGTGGCCGAATCCTGCTCACGATATCATTTCCATCGAAGGGGAAGACATCAATCGTGTGGAATTGTATGATGCCGTCGGTCGCTTGGCTGTTTCGGAATCCAATGTGAATGAAAACCGCTGCACCTTGTCGGTCTCGCATCTGCCGTCAGGTATCTACATTTTGAGAGCTTATACGGCTAACGGTTCCTCAGAGTCGAGGAAAGTGGTGGTGGAGTAGGCAGACTATGATCAATGGCTAATAGCCAAAGGCTTCCAGACCAAATCGCGGGTGCAACTCCTTGACAACCGCGTGGGCAACGCCCTCGGCTACGCCGTCATCCTCTTCCTGCTGCCGTTCTTCGTGGCGGGGGTGGCGGTTGTGGTGGGGAAATGTTGATGGAACCCCTAACGGGGTTCTGCGGGCACACCGACACGAATCCCTACAGAGATTGATCCCCTACGGGGATGATGGCGGGCAAGTTCCGTCATTCCCATGAACCCCGTCAGGGGTTCCCTATCTGTATCTCGGTGCGGTTCCCACGATGTTCCGCACAACCCCGTTAGGGGTTGCATGTTGGATGTCATATCGGAAATCGGCCACAATGACATCGGCATCGGGACGCTCGTATATGTCCTCGCGGGCGGGCTCGCGCTCGCGGGGTTCATCCTCGGGTTCACGAATTGGGCGTTGGACGTTCCCCCGAAATTCTTCTGGACCAAATCGCGGGTGCAGCTCTTCGACAACCGCGTGGGCAACGCCCTCGGCTACGCCGTCATCTTCTTCCTGCTGCCGTTCTTCGTGGTAGGGGTGGCGTGCGTGGTGAGGAGATTGTGACAATGTATTATCATAAAAAAGGTGTGAAATAGACTGGCAGGCATATTGTGGCCCCATCCCTGCAATAGTCCTTGGTATATAGCAGGATACGGTCGCCTATCCGGGAAGAATATCGCTTCCAGAAGACATCCAGCGATTTATGGGTTTTGTATCCAGATGATTTCACCTCAATTGGCACAATCTTGTTGCCACGGGAGATGAGGAAATCAACCTCATAGTTATGGTTGTTGCCGTCAGGAAAAGTGTAGTAATATAAGGAGTTGCCTGATGCGCAAAGCATCTGAGCGACCATATTTTCATACACATATCCGAGATTGGCAGTCAGCTTGTCTGATAGAAGCTTGTTGTAGACGAGGTTTTCCGTATAGGTCTTTTCCCAAAATGCCAATGTGACAAATAGTCCTGTGTCTGCCACAAACATTTTATAGTAGTCCATATCTTTGCTTAATCCCAGTCCCACATTAGGGTCGTTCGCATGATAGGCGAGGGTCACGCATTGGCTGTCCTCCATGTCTGCAATAATGGTGTCCACAGAGTCTGTCTTTCGATCAATCGCGGAAGATATCTTATAGCGGGAAGCATTCAAGGCCAGTTGCCCCGGAATGTTGAAAAACAATCGAGATGCTCTTCCAGATGGGTCAATTTTACGAAAATCATCGTCGTAAAGCTGGACAATCTCACGTTTCACCTCATCCACGCTCTGCATATTGTGACTGTTGATATAAGCATCCACAGCCTGAGGCATTCCCCCAACCAACATATAAAGCCTCATCTCGCGCATAAAAGATCGGTGCGTAGAGCCTAACGGCTTTTGCATTTCATAAAATTTACGCAGAAAGTCGGGGACAGAATCCTTTCCCGTAGCCCACAAGAATTCATCCAAATCCATGGGATGAAGGGTGAGACGGGTCTCTTCGCTCGGAATGACAATGTTTTTAACATTTTTTTTTAGAGTGAGAAGGGAACCGGTCTCTATAAAATCATATCGTCCGTCCTGTACAAAATACTTGATGCCTTGCCGCGCCAACGGTTGCTTTTGCACCTCATCGAAGACAATTACACTCTGTCGTTCATGCAATGTGACATTGGTCTCCGACTGAAGGCGCATGAAAAAAAAGTCAAGGTCACTTAAATCACTGAAAAGTTCGTTGATTTCAGGTTTGATACGATTGAAATCAAGTAGAATGTAAGATTTGTACTCGTGTTTTGCAAATTGTTCCACTAATGTGGACTTTCCCACACGCCGTGCACCTTTGACAAGAAGGGCGCTCCGTCCGTTTCGCTCCGTCTTCCATCGAAGCATTTCCTGATACAGTTTCCGTTTAAATATCATAACAATCCTACTTTTAAAACCGATGCAAAAATACTATATTTTTCAAAGGCGCAAAATGTTTGCATTGAAAAAATGTCATTTCCGCAAAATTACACCTGTCTGTTTTTGGCATTTCCGCAAAGATATTGCTTTTTCCGCCCCGCAGTACCCACTATTTGAGTGACAAATACAAATCCAATATGCACCTGGGAGGCACTGGATGTACTCCCGAAACTCTTCTGGACCAAATCGCGGGTGCAACTCTTCGACAACCGCGTGGGCAACGCC
>DGGS01000216.1 GCA_002392325.1 Bacteroidales bacterium UBA3868 | reverse complement strand
CGAATCCCTACAGAGATTGATCCCCGTAGGGAATCAATATTGGTAGGAAGAACCAAAACAAAAAGGCGCCACATCGTGGCGCCCTGTGTTTTTGTTATAAAAAACCGTCGTTACTCCGCCTTGTAGAACGGCATCTTCACGGTGACGGCCTTGAGCAGGCGGTTGCGCACCTTGATGAAGATTTCCGTGCCGGATTTGGCAAACTCTTTCTTGATCAACGCGGTGCCGATGCCCTTGTTGACGGACGGTCCGAAGGTGCCGGAACGAACTTCGCCGATGAGGTTGCCCTCAGCGTCGCAAACTTCGTAACCGTTTCTCGGAATGCCGCGGTCGATGAGCTCGAAACCGGCAATTCTGCGCGTTACACCGTTGGCCTTCAGGTCTTCCATGAACTTGCGGTCAATAAAGTCCTTGCCGTCCACAAACTTGGTAATCCAGCCCAAACCGGCCTCGATGGGGGAGATGGTGTCGTCAATCTCGTGGCCGTAGAGGCAGAAGCCCATTTCCAGACGCAGCGTGTCGCGCGCGCCCAGACCGATCGGCTTGATGTCGAATTCAGCGCCCGCCTCAAATACAGCGTCCCAAATCTGCATGGCAACCTCGTTCGGGAAATAGATCTCGCAACCGCCAGATCCGGTGTAACCCGTGGTGGAGAAGAGGATGTTGTCGAAACCGGCAAACTTGATGATCTTGTTGGTGTAATACTCCATGTCAATCACATTGGCATCGGTCAGTTTCTGCATGGCTTTGAGCGCCAAAGGACCCTGAACGGCCAATTGGGAGATGTTGTCGGAGATGTTCTCGATTTCAGCGCCGAAATTCTTGTTCTGCTCCACAACCCATGCCCAGTCCTTGTCAATGTTGGCGGCGTTCACCACTAACAGATAGTCCTCGTTGTGCAGATTGTAAACCAGAAGGTCATCCACGATACCACCCTTGCCGTTGGGGAAGCAGCTGTATTGCACCTTGCCAGGATAAAGGGCAGCCACATCGTTGGTGGTGATGTGTTGCAGCAATGCCAGCGCCTTCGGTCCCTTCACTGTGAACTCACCCATGTGGGAGACATCAAAAACACCCACTTTGTTGCGCACCTGCAAGTGCTCGTTGGTGATGCTGTCGTACTGGATCGGCATGTAAAAGCCGGCAAACTCTTCCATTTTGGCACCGAGTTTCTCGTGTGTCGCTCTGTAAACGGTTTCTTTCATAATAATGTTATTTTTTTAAGTTAGATATTCGGATTAAACGGCTGCAAAGATAGTAAAAAGAGTTGAATCTATAGGACTTTTTTTTACCTTTGCATCCCCAAAAATAACCTTACTGCAGGTTGCTATAATGTTGAACCCGAATATGAAGATACTAAAGGCATTTTTCGTCCTGACTGCGCTGCTTTTGATCATGGGAGGCGCGGGTGCGCAGGATACTGTGCGCAAGTGCACGAAAAATGATATCAAAATCACCTTGCTGTCTTTGGGAAGCGGTTCCACACGAATTACATACGAAAGAGCTTTTACACCCATATATTCCGCAGAATTGACAGTCGGCGCTATCGGTTGGGGATGGGACTGGGTTCATCACCTGAAATCCCAAGGCGTGTTGGTGAAAGCGGCGTTCAAATGGAGAGTCATTCCGCAGAAGAATTCACCAAGCTGGCTCGGCGGTTTTTACTTGAAACCTGAACTGATCGCTACATTCTTCAAGTACCAAGACAAAGCGAAATTGTTGGATGAACAAGCGGAGATGCTCCGAACGCGCCAGTATGCCTTGTTGGGCGAATGCGGGTACCAGCTGGTGCTCCGGTGGTTCCTGTTTGACGCGTATGCGGGCATGGGCCTCGGCTTTGGTACGGGAAACCAATACAATTACTACCACGGATTCATGCACATGCCCCAAAGCACCCCATTGGCTTTCACCGCCGGTTTCCGCATCGGCGTGGCTTTCTGATTTTTTTCTTCCGAATCTGACTTGAAATACAATTTTTCAAGAAATCGTTCGTTATATTTTTATAATTGTAACTTTTCGTCTTATGAGAAAAATTGGTTTATTGAGCGTTCTGCTCTTTTGTATGGTTTCCTTTACTTTCGCCCAAGAGGAGGAACAGGACTGGCGCCAGGTGTTCCCGCGCAATGAGTTCAGTATTGGCATCGGCGATCCGGCATTTGCCAACATCCAACGGGGAAGCATTTGGGACAAGCTGATATGGTGCCACCCGGATCGTTATCAGGGCAATAATCTCGGAGACTGGTTTGATCCCGGCACGTATCATTCCAACTACATTGCTACATGTCCGATTTCTGTGGGATACATGTACCGACTGCGCAATTTTCTGTGGCTAGGTGGCTCTGTGTCCTACATGGGCGTTTTCGGCAAGGTGTTCGACGCGCGCGACGACAGTTTCCTGTACAACCACACCGAGACGCAAATCGCCTTTTTGCCCACTGTGCGCTTCTCCTATCTCAATAAAAAATATGTAACGCTCTATTCCGGCATTTCCACAGGCTTCCTGCTCAACTTTGAGAAAGAGAACGGGGTAACGGACGTCTATTTCCATCCCACGTTGCAGGTGACAGCATTTGGCGTGTCGGCAGGACGCAAGTTCTTCGGCTATACGGAAGTCGGGTGGGGCTACAAGGGCTTCATTACGGCAGGTATCGGATACCGTTTCAATGCAAAAAAGAATGATTAACGATTAGAATTTCAAGAATATGAAAAGAATAACCTTTATTATAGCAACTTGTCTGCTGGCAGCGATGTCGTTCAATAGCTGTGTGGTGGAAGAGTCCGACCGTTTGGACCAGTCCGGCACCCAGAAAGCCTACCAGATGTTCATGTATTGGAGATACGGTTATAGCAATACCCAGATGCGCTTTGCCAATGTGGCGTTTAACCTCAACGCCTGGCTCTCCGCACCCGAAAGTGCGCGCGATTCTGTGGCTCACCTCTATTTCAAGGACTATGTCCTCCGCGACAACGGCAACGGCTCGTGGTCTATTCTCCATCAATACAAGGAAATATATACTATTGAGACTCAGAACAAACTCCTCTCGGAGCCCGGTGCCGCATGGACGGTGACGGAAAAAGAACGGGTGTCGAATTATATGCCGGTTGCGAGCCCTGGATACAATGCATACAATGCAATGTATGATTTTCCATCCACTCCCATGAAGGCCACCATTTCTTGCCCCTTGCAAGGGCAATGGACGGTGAAAATCAATGATTCTGAGAATGTTGTCCTTGGTGGGCCAGTTGCTCATCTGTCAGTGATATTGAGTACTCCCG
>DGGS01000054.1:2273-2742 GCA_002392325.1 Bacteroidales bacterium UBA3868 | reverse complement strand
GTACCTTTGGATTTCTCGGTTCCAATGGAGGAGAACCATTCCCAACCCTTGTTGATGATAACCGGAATGTTGGCGTAGGTTTCCACATTGTTCACATTGGACGGTTTCTTAAGATAACCCTCAACGGCCGGGAACGGCGGTTTGAAGGTAGGTTCGCCACGGAGACCTTCCATGGAGTGGATCAGAGCGGTTTCCTCGCCGCAGACGAATGCGCCGGCACCGTAGCGGAGGATAATGTCGAAATCGAAATCCGTTCCGAAGATGTTCTTGCCGAGCAGACCGTATTCGCGGGCTTGGTTGATGGCCACTTGCAGACGGTGGATAGCCAGCGGGTATTCAGCGCGGATATAGACCAAACCGATGGTGGCACCGATACAGAAACCGCCGATAGCCATAGCTTCGATGATGGAGTGCGGGTCGCCTTCCAAGATGGAACGATCCATAAACGCACCCGGGTCGCCTTCGTCGG
>DGGS01000054.1:0-2225 GCA_002392325.1 Bacteroidales bacterium UBA3868 | reverse complement strand
TCGCCTTCGTCGGCGTTGCAGATGATGTATTTCTGGTCAGCGGCGTTCTTGGCGCAGAGTTCCCATTTCAAACCGGTGGGGAAACCAGCACCGCCACGGCCACGGAGACCGGATTTCTTGATGAGGTCGATGGTGGCGGCGGGATCGTGTTGCTCCAGAACGGTGGCCAATGCCTTGTAACCGTCGCGTGCGATGTACTCGTCGATGTTCTCAGGATCGATGAAACCGCAGTTACGCAAAGCGATACGCATCTGTTTCTTGTAGAAACCCATGTGCTTGGAGTCGGAAATGTGTTTCTGATCCTCAGGGTTTTCATACAACAGGCGTTGTACTTTTCTACCTTTGATGATGTGCTCGTCGATGATTTCGCGGCAATCCTCGGGTTTCACTTGTGTGTAGAATGTGTTATCGGGCAGAATCTTGACGATGGGGCCCTTCTCACAGAAGCCGAAACAACCGGTAGCTACCACTTGCACGTCATCGGTAAGGTTCTTTTCAGCCAGTAATTGGATGAAGTTTTCTTTGATTTTCGGGCTTTCGGAAGCGGTACATCCAGTACCACCACAAAGCAGAATGTGATATTTGTAATTTGCCATTGGAGACCTCCTTGTTATTTGTTATCGATTTTTTCGTAGTTGACAGGAATGACGCCTTCGAGGATTTCACCTTCCATGATGTATTTCGTCACCAGTTCTTGACCCTTCTTGGTGTCAACGTGGCCGAATACGATGGGCTCCTCACCCGGTTTCTTCACTTCCACCGTGGGCTCCGCATAGCAATAGCCCATACAGCCGGTTTGGGAAACCACCGCCTTGACATTCTGTTTCTTGCACTCGTCAATGATGGCCTCCATCGTCTGCTTAGCACCGGATGCGATACCGCAGGTGGCCATAGCAACCTTGATTTGAACCAAGTTTTCTACGTTGTCGCCTTCTTCGCGCAACTCGATTTTGGATTGAAGCTCCTCTCTTTTCTTCTTGAGATCAGCCAATGATTTAATTTTTTCCATAAAGTGTTATTTTTGATAAGTTGTTGATTTATATTACTTTGTAGGATATTTTCCGTTTGTTGGGCATAAAAAAACCACCGCTTCTGAAAGCGGTGGCAAATGTAATAATAATTCTAATACAAAACATCACTCTATCCCCTAAAAAAGTGATGGTGGAGTGAACTTCTTTTCCAACTGCACTTCTTTGAAAATTTGCGTGATGATTTCTTTGGTGTAAAGCGGAAAATCGGCCTTCATCATCCAATCATAATACGCTGGTTCTTTGGCAAATACTGTAGATACGGGCACGCCTTTGTGCTTGCCGAAATTGAAAACGGCATTCTGGTTCTTGTCCAGCACGATATGACCGGCCATATCGACGGTGTTGTGCTCCTTGGTGAAGGCACTCAGCGTCTTTATGTCCCCATTTATGGGGATGCTGACGGCCTTGGTGCGTGGGTCAGTGTATTCCACATCCTTGTACTTCTCCAATTGTGCTTTGAAAACTTCGTAAGTGGCCAGCGTGTCCGCACTCGCCTGATGCGCATCCTCCAGATTAGCATGGCAGTAGAACTTGTAAGCGGCCGACAAGTTCCGGGGTTCCATTTTATGGAAAATATTCTGAACATCAATAAGATAGCGGTTGCGCAAGTCTAAACGGCGACCGCATCTCAAAAACTCCTCCACCAGCAGTGGCACATCGAATTTGTTGGAGTTGAACCCGGCCAAGTCCGCATCCCCGATGAATTGCAGAAAGTCGTCGGCATAATCAGCAAAAGTGGGCTTGTCCTTCACATCATGGTCCGTGATGCCATGAATGGCCGAGCACTCCTCTGGAATGTGCACGCCAGGGTTGATAAGCTCGGTGCGGTGAATTTCCTCACCGTTCGGCATGACTTTGATAAAAGAGATTTCAACGATTTTGTCCTTGCCTACATTGAGACCTGTGGTCTCCAGATCGAAAAATACAAGAGGACGGGTTAGGTTCAGATTCATGTTTTAGTGTTTTATTATTTTTTCTGTCGTGATGATACGGTTGTCGTATGACATCCGGATGAAATAAACACCCGGTTTCTGGCGGCTGAGATCGATGGTGTTTCCTTCGGCACGCCCTTGCTCGAGAACCCGGCCGTAGATGTCAATAATCTGATAATCAGGATTTTGCAAATCCTCATCGGTGGAAATATAGAGCATTCCGGTGGTGGGGTTGGGATACAAACGCACCTCGGTGGTTTTG
>DGGS01000024.1 GCA_002392325.1 Bacteroidales bacterium UBA3868 | reverse complement strand
CTCGGGTCGGTGGTCAGCGTGAGCGAGATTTCCTTCTCCGTGGCGTTGGGACGCAACATGGTTTTGCCCACAAAGGTGTTGTCAAAGGTTACCGTGGCATAGCCGGGAAGCAGATTGTATTGCTCGTAATCCGACAAGGTGGCGATGAGGTAGGTTTCGTCCGACAACTTTGGAATGCTGTAGTATTTGTAATCCGCCTTGATGGTATAATTCTTCAGGTCGATAAGTTGCGCTTTGCCGTTGCCTGGAATGTCGTAGGGCACGGCAATATTGTAGTTCACATGCACCTCCTGCATGTCCACATCCACATAGTCGTCCATGAGTAGCGGGGCGGTACGATTACCTCTGACGCTGTTTATTGCTCCATCAACAGAAGCCACACCCTCTGCAGATGCCAATTTGGCGGATGTTTCCGAATATGTGATACTATTGCTTTGCAGAGTTGCCCCTTTTGCGTAATACCGTGGGGTGTAGAAGTCCACAAACCATGTCTTGAATACGGGCGCCTCCTTAGTGCGGTTGGGGGTGGCGTTGGAGAGTGTCAAACGCACATTGTTCCAGTCAAGGCCGGTGATTTGTTTTACCTGGGCTTTGGATTTCAGCACGACGGGCTTGTCCATGGAAGCGATATTGATGTCGTAACAAGGTGCCCAGGAAGCCATATTGGTGAAATAGGTGATGGTGAATTCTGTGTTCACGGCTTGGGGCACGCTTACGGAAAGTCGAAGCACACCGGTGCGCTGTTTGTCTTTGTTCATGTCTTGTGTCAACTGCTTCTGTATGCGATTCACGGTTTCCTGCAATTTGGTGATATTCAGGTTGTCTTGGTCAATACTGCGATGCAGTGCCCCTGCTTTGGATTTGTAGAGTTCCATGTTGGCGTTGATGTCGGCGATGGAAACGGTGCCTTTTTCCTGCTGCATGTTGAAGAGCGTGCCGTCGGTGAGCATGGTCAGAAGATGCGTATGCATGGTCAGCTCGTCCTTGGCCTCCTGCAATTGCCGTTTGTAAAGTTCCAGTGAGTCTTGAAGTTTCTTGATACGGGCACTCTCCTCCTTGGGGGTGATGAAATCGTTGGAGAACTCGGAAGCGGAGATTAGCACGCCGTTGGCGGTCACTTTCAAGCTATTAACCTCGATGTCAGGAGTTAATCCATTGATGAAGACATCATAACTGCCACTTTTTAATGAAGCGGTGGCGGTGTGCGTCAGCGCGGCACCCTGCAAATAAACGGTGGCGTGGTCGATTTTGGCGGTAAACTCTTTCTGCGCGTGCGAACTGGCACAGGCAACCAGCAGCATAATGCTGAAAACAAAGACTTTTTTCATGATGGGAATAATTTATCGATAATAAATTAAACCGACCATGCGATTGGTGAAATGTTTAATGCCTGGATGATCTTTGCCTGTATTAGAGGTTTTTCCGCAACCATTTGCTGATGATTTCCAGCACTTCGGGTTTCAGGGTTTCTTCAATTTTGCCATACTCATCAGGGTTGCCAGTGGTACAGGGCTGCAGCAGATGGTTGGCGTTTGGAATCGACACAAATTGATGATGCGGATTCTTTTTCAAATATTTGGAAAAGAGTAGGTTGTTGGCGACAACATCCACTTGCAGGTCTTTTTCGCCACCAATGGCCAGCACGGGGCATCGCATCTTTTTGACATACGGTTTAGGGTCGAAGTGGACAAAAGTGAAAAACCACGGGGAAACCATCTGCTGAATGACGGCGGCTTTGCGCTCCGGAGTGAAGCCATACCGTTCTTGTTCCTCAGGCGTGAGCTGGCTGGAAAGTTGTGCCCAAGTCTGGTTAAGAATCTCAGCCGCCTGTTTTTCGTTCTTGGCTTTATCCAGCGCTTTGTACAATCGGTCAGACATCCTCACTGAATTGTCGATTTCTTCGGGAGTCAAAACGCTGTCGGTCTCGTTGATGGCGCGCAGCTGGTACAACAGCACATCAGTGGTTTTTTGCGCCACCCCGCCAAGTGTGATGACGAAATTCACGCGTTTGTCGCGGGCGGCCACGATTTCCGCAATCAGGCTGCCTTCGCTGTGTCCGAGCAGTCCTGTGGGCAATGCGGCCAAGTCATCGCGACGGGCGAAAGAGTCCAGTATCATGGTCACCCCGTCGGCAAAGTCGTAGGTGGTGGACTTGGCGAAAACGGCCTGCGGAAAGTCATCGTAACGGAAAACGGCATAGCCCTGGCGGGAGAGATAATCGGCAAGGACGAGGAAGGGCTTGTGTCCCATGATGCTCTCATCACGGTCCTGCCAACCGGATCCGGAAATCAGGATGATGAGCGCTTTCGGCGCGTCCGAAGGCATGGTTAGCGTCCCGTTGATGAGACTGTAGCGTTTGTTTTTGTCCTTGATGCGAATCTCTTCCTCGCTGTACGGGTATGGTGGTTTCGGGGTTTGTGGACGGCGGATGATTCTGCGCTCGTGCCCGCGCTCAAAGGTTAACGGCAGTTTCCCGTTTTGCTTGAATGTGCCGACAATAC
>DGGS01000001.1 GCA_002392325.1 Bacteroidales bacterium UBA3868 | reverse complement strand
CCCACCAAGACGGAGCAGTCCGACCTCAACCAGGCTCTGTACGGCCGTAACGGTGAGGCTCCCCTCGTAGTGGTGGCTGCCTCTTCCAGCGCCAACTGCTTCTACTGGGCTTACAACGCCGCCAAGATCGCCTTGGAGCACATGACTCCCGTCATCCTGCTCACCGACGGCTATCTGGGCAACGGTTCCCAGCTGTTCCGTATCCCCAAGGTGGCCGACCTGCCGAGCATCACGCCGCGTTTGGCCACTCCGAACGATCCCGACTATCGTCCGTTCCGCAGGGATCCTGAGAAGTTCGCCCGCTGGTGGGCACTCCCCGGAATGGAAGGTCTGCGTCACCGCGTAGGCGGCCTCGAGAAATGTCCCGACGGCCCGCTCAGCACCGATCCAGAAAACCACGCCCTGATGGTCCACAACCGCCAGGAAAAGGTGAACCGCGTGGCCAACTACATCCCCGACCAGGAGGTGACCGGCGACCCTGATGCCGAGCTTCTCGTGGTGGGTTGGGGCGGCACCTCCGGAGCACTCACCCTCGCCGTGGAAGAAATGAACAACGAAGGTAAGAAGGTGGCTTACACCCATTTCAACTATATTTGCCCGCTGCCGAAGAACACGGGCGACATCTTCAAGAAATACAAAAAGATTGTCGTCTGCGAGCTCAACAACGGCCAGTTTGCCGGATATCTCCGCACCCAGTTCCCGGAATGCCCCATGACGCAATACAACAAGATCATGGGCTTGCCTTTTGAGGTGGGCGAACTGAAGGCCGAATTCGAAAGACTGCTTGCCAAATAAATCAAACCAAAACACTTAAAAAACAGAAATTATGGCAGAAAGACATTTTGTTCCCAGAGCGGACCGCGAATATACAAAAGCTGACTTTACCAGCGACCAAATGGTGAAATGGTGTCCCGGTTGCGGTGACCACGCCATCCTCGCCTCATTGTTGAACACCTTCCCGAAAACGAACCACAAGAAGGAAAACATCTGCATGGTGTCCGGTATCGGATGCTCATCGCGTATTCCTTATTATGTGGACACTTACGGATTCCACAGCATCCACGGACGCGCGTGCGCCATCGCCACGGGCGTGAAGCTGGCCAACCCTGCCCTCTCCGTGTGGGTGAACATGGGCGACGGCGACTCCATGGCCATCGGTGGCAACCACCTGATCCATGCGGTGCGCAGAAACCAGGACTTGAACATCACCATCTTCAATAACGAGATTTACGGTCTTACCAAGGGCCAGTACAGTCCCACCACCAAGTTCGGTCAGGTCACGAAGACCTCTCCTTACGGCACCATCGACTATCCGTTCAATCCGGGCGAGTTGGTCATGGGTGCGCAGGGCACATTCTATGCCCGCGCGTTGGACTGTCTGCCGCCGTTGACCACGGAAATCATGACGCGTGCCGCACAGCATGACGGCACCAGCGTGGTGGAAGTGTTGCAGAACTGTATGATCTTCAACGACAAGGCGCACGCCGCCATCACCGACCGCGCTGTGCGTGACGACCGTACCATCATCCTCGAGCATGGCAAGCCCATGATTTTCGGCAAGGACAAGAACAAAGGTTTGCGTTTCAACGGCCGTTGTTTGGAAGCCGTCACCATTGGCGAGAACGGCATCACCATTGACGACATCATGATTCACGACGAGACCACCGAGGACACCGGCATCCACATGATGTTGGCGCGTATGAAGGGCGACCTTCCTGTGGCCATCGGTGTGATCCGCAATGTGAAGAAAACCTCTTATACCCAATTGTACGAAGACCAGATGGACGAGCAGAAAGCCATCGGCAAGTACAAATGTGTCGATGACCTGCTGAACAGCGGCGACACCTGGGAGGTAGAGTAAGAGAGTTTAGAGTTTAGAGATAATAGATTATAGTTAAGGGCTTCCGGAAGCGGGGGCCCTTTTTTTTTGTGTGTGTTGAGGTGATGATATAGGTGTTGACCCAACCATGTTGTATTCTCCCCTCAACGCTTATGCGTCACGCGGGATGGTGTACCTAATTTTATTGTTCGCATAGCTATGCGGACGCTCTATAACTCCCCTTCTTTTTAAGAAGGGGTGGCCGTAGGCCGGGGTAGTAATATAAAGGATCATAATACCAATTAAACAAATGACTAACATCAACGGCATCAAAATCATAGACCGCCCTGTACACAATCTACCCGTGAACAGTGAATCGCGGGGCTATGCCTGCAAGAACCGAAAAGCGGGCAATCTGGTCGAAATCGTTTTCTGAATTCAGGTGCACGGAAATCCTTGTCTTGCGACATGTATGCTTCATGTTGGAAGAATTGAGAAAATTCATTATTGAGTATTATGGGCATGAAAGCGCCACATAAGGAAAAAATCCCTAAGAATCTTTAATTCCACAAGGATGGCCTGACGGCCAATCTCTCATATTACTACCCCGCCTTTCAGGCACCCCTTCTAAAATAGAAGGGGATTTGGAGCATCCGCACGGCTCCCTACTCCCCTATCGCCTTCCTCAGGGCGGGTTCAATCTCGTCGCCGCGGAGGTCGCGGGCGAGGATACGACCATCTTTGCCAATCAACAATATCTGCGGGATGCCGTCCACCGCGTATGTGTCAGTGGCATTGCGCGTGGGATCCGTCAACTGCGTCCATACCATCCCCATGTCCTTGATGGCCTTGGCCTGCGGCTCCGGCTTGTCCCATACATTCAAACTGATAATAACCACATCCTTCCGCTTCCCATACTTCTCATGCAGTTTGGCAATGTTCGGGATTTCCTTTCGGCATGGCCTGCACCACGACGCCCAAAAGTCAACCAATGCCACCTTGCCCTCCACATACTTGCTCAACTTCACCTTTTTGCCCGTCTTCTGGTCAACCAAGTCCAAATCCTTGTAGGGCTTGCCTACCGCCGTATGACTCAACCGCTCCATGGCGGCGTATTTGTCCGCCAAACGCTGGTAACTGGTCACCACCGGGGCAGCACCCTCCATGGCGCGCTTCGCCGCCTCATAGTTCACCATCCAGTCCAGATAGTTCTCCATGGCAAGAGCGCCCACCGGATTCGTCCTGTTTTCTTCATACGCAGACTTCAGAATACCCATCACCACTTTGTCCTGTTTCGCAAATTTGTCAGCAAACTCTTTCGCCACATCCGCAGGCATGGAAATCGCCTGATTCATCTGCGTGGTCAACGCGTTCAGCACACTGACCTCATAATTGTATTGCTTCATCATCGAATAATACCTGTCATTCAACGGCGTGCCCGACAACGAGTCCGTCACCATGTCGCAATAAATCCTGCCCGGCTCTGCCACAAAAAGCAGATAATAGTAGTTGACTTGCGACAACCGCTCCGTCTGCAAATACCCCACAAACGGTTCCGACACATTCGCCCCGATAGCAAAAGCACCGTCAAACACCATGGTGGAGTCCAAAGTCGCACCCGTGTTCATATTCTTCAAATAAACCTTCTTCTTTTCCATCTCCGGCACCGATATCTTTCCGAAAATCATACAATTCTGAGCGAATATGGGCATCGCACAAAAACACAAAAAGGCTATTACCAAAAATGTTTTTTTCATATTTTTAAAAATTATAATGTTATAACTCAATCCTCCAAGCATTTATTGTTCGTTCTCAATCATAAAATGCAACCTGTTGAAGACATTGGCTTCGCTGGTGCCACCGTCAAAGTCGAGGAACAACATGTTGAGATCGGGATAAAACTTGCGGATTTTCTTCTCTATACCCTTGGCAATGATATGGTTGGAAATGCAGGCAAAGGGCTGTAAACTGATAATGTTCTTCACCCCATTCTCCGCCAAGGCCGACATCTCCGCCGGAATGAGCCATCCCTCACCGAAATTGGCCGCCATGTTGATGATGCGTGAAGCCAGCTCAGCATCGTGGAACATATCGGCATAAGGTCGGTAATACGGGAACGGCGCACAGATCTTATCATATACCTTAGCGTAATGGAAGATGAGCTTGTAGATGGCATCAGAAACCCACAACGGCTGACCCACCTCCTTGATATTCAGTTTTTTATTGATATGACGATTCACAAAACTGTTCATGAAGAAGTTGTAAATGGACGGGGCGATGACCTCCACGCCTTGGTCGGCAAGCCAATCCAGCACATTCAGGTGACCGAACTCGTTGTATTTGATGTAAATCTCGCCCACCACTCCAATTTGCGGCAGCGGCTTGTTGCAATCCATATTGGCCATGTACTCTTTCACCGCCTCCGCCAACAACTTGCGCAGGCCCTTATAATCATGGGCCTCTATGTGTGGCAGTGATTTTTCAATATACTTGTTTTGTATCTCTTTGGCCTTGCCGCGTTGTAGTTCCCGCGGGCGCGCGGCATAATACATGCGCGACAGACAGTCGGCATACAACAAAGTGAACAGCGCAGGCAACGCCAGTTTCTTGAAATCGACTACGAATCCGGGTTGCTCGTTGGCCAGCGTATTGCCCAATGCCAATGATAGTACTGGAACATTTTCGATGCCCGCAGCCACCAACGCTTTCTTTATCAGCATGATGTAGTTGGTGGCACGGCATTGCCCGCCCGTCTGCGTGATGATCACGGCCACGTCATCCAGATTGTACTGGCCGCTGCGCAACGCCTTGAGCAGGCTGCCCACCACGATGGTGGCCGGATAGCAAACCTCGTTGTTGGCATACTGCAAACCCAAATCCACACACTCTTTATCACCCATTGGCAACACAACCAGATTATAGCCCGCCATCTTGAAGAAGGTGGGGAAAAACTCGGTGTAACCGGTGGCAAAGGTCGGCGCGATAATGGTGCGTCTTTTGTCCGAAAGCTGAAACGGCGGTGTCGTGACAAAGGGTTTGTTTACTTCTACTTTGCGGCTGAATCGCAAACTCTCTACCATGGAGCGCACGCGCAGGCGCAACGACCCGATATTGTTCACATCATCCACTTTCAACAGCGTGAAGCTCTTGCCTTTACGGTCCAGAATATCGTGCGTCTCATCAATAATGAAGGCATCCGGACCGCAACCGAAGGAGGTGATCATCATGAAATGCACATTATCGGGACTGTTGGCCACATAGTGCGCGGCTTTGAACACGCGGTTGGGATAGGTCCACTGCGTGACCGCCACCAACTCCTTGTAAACTTCCGTATCGGTATCATTGGCCACAAACTCGGTCACCACATCTATTCCCATATCAGCGAGCACATCGGAGATCTTATGCTGGACAAGGGGGTCGGTATGATACGGGCGACCCGCCAAGACCACAACCATGCGGTTGTTTTCTTTGGCCAACCGCACAATCTCCTGCGCACGCTGATGCTGTTGCGTGATGTAACGTTGTTGAGCCTTCACCGCTGCAGAGATGGCACTGTCGGCGCGTTTCCGGTCCACACCTAATGTGCGCAGGTAGGCACGACATCCCGCATACAGCAATTCGTCATTGTTGAGCGATACCACCGGCGCGTCAAACGGAATGTTGAATCGCTCCACGGTGTCAATGGCATTCTTCATTACATCGGAATAACCAGCCACAATGGGACAATTGTAGCTGTTGCGCACTTTCTCGTCGGCCTTCTGCTCCATCACAATGTACGGATAGAAAATACGGTCCACACCTTTCTTCGCCAGATCATACACATGGCCGTGCATCAACTTGGCGGGGAAGCAGATGTTCTCCGACATCACGGTATGGATGCCCTGCTCGTACAGCGGATTGGTGGATTTTCCCGAAAGAACCACACGGAAACCACATTCGGAGAAAAGAGTATTCCAAAAAGGATAAAGCTCATACATACCCAGTGCACGGGGAATGCCTATCGTAAGTTTGGCTTTTTCCTTGGAAACTATCGAGCGTTGGAAGAGCATTTTGAGTCGTTCATGATGTTGGTTCGTGCCCTTTCGCAACACTTCTGACTCGTTTGCGAAGATTTTCTCGCAGTTGTTGCCCGAATAGT
>DGGS01000039.1 GCA_002392325.1 Bacteroidales bacterium UBA3868 | reverse complement strand
AATGAACTACACGGGGTTGTCGGTCGCCAATATGGTCTTCTTCGCCACCGTATTGGTCACCTTCACGGCGATGGTGTCGGCCATTGTGCGTAAATGTCCGATCACGGTCTATCTGATCTGCGGCATCTTCCCGCTGGTGCCGGGCGCTGGCATCTTCTGGACCACTTACAATGTTGTCTCCGAGCAATTTGGCGCCGCCCTGCACACGGGCATCACGGCTTTGAAGGTCACCGTCGCCATCGCCTTCGGCATCATACTGGTAGCGGAGCTGAACGGGAAGAACCGGATTGGGAAGTGGCTGGCAAAAAGGAGGAAATGATGGAAAAAGTGTTGATTGTTTGCAAACCAAGTGGGAAGGATGCCTTCGGATCCGTAATGTATTTTTTAGGGCTGGTGGCAGGAAGCATCTATTTGGTAATCAAAGGTTTCAGCAATCCTTACCAATGGTTGTGGCTTTTGCTTACCCTCCCTGCGTCTGCCCTCTTCTTTTTTTTAGTCCGATATGAATTTTTCGGAGAAGAGCGGATTGGAATAGATGGGGACGACTTGGTTATTAAACATGCCAATGGGTTGCCTTTTGGGAGAGGCAGGCGGATTCCTCTTTCGGAAATCAAAAAGATAGGGATTCCTAAGAAAAGCAAATTGGATGAGTTTTTTGAGATTCTCGACGAGTTGAACATGTATCCGGTTGACGAATCCTCCATAGAAATTGTTACCAGCAAAGGGAATACATATCGTTTCGGCGACAACCTCAGTCCTCAGGATGTGGAGTACTTCACTTGTGAACTGATAGAGGCAATCGCGAAATTGAAGAATTGAAAAGTTCACCTCACGGGCCGGTTGTTTTGGGGTGCCTTGCTTCGGGTTGCCACTTTCTTCGTAGGGCGCAGGGAAGTGTGGGGATGGGGAAGATGGTGGTGGAGTAGAATTGAAGATGGCGTACAAAGTATGGGCACACTTATAATTAATGGGTGATAATTGCGCAAAACAAATTATAATAAGATGTTTTTTGTATTTTTGCAGCGATAATTGTCTGATAAAAATTGATTTTATAGAGTATATAATATGGATGAAATTTGAACATCCTTGATTAGGCTGATATACCAGAATTAGGACCTCGGGAACACGTCAGTTAGACTTATTAGGATGTTCGCGCTCAAACAAATGGGCGTGGACTGATTGTTGTCTGACGTGGGCCGTCCTAAGCCCTGGTATAACCAATCTCCTTCACGCCCTCTTTTAGAAACAAAGGAGGGCTTTTTTTGTGCCCTGAAAGAAAGAGAATATGGCAAAGAAATATCTATTCATATATTGTTTTCAGGATGTCGAGACCTTTTAGAAGAGAGGTTCTGGTAATAGATTAAATTAATCAACAATGATTCGTATTGGTTCATTATTTAGTGGTATTGGTGCTTTTGAAGAAGCTCTTAGACAATTAGATATTCCATATAAGATTACATTTGCATGCGATAATGGTGAAATAGAGCTTGTTTTATTAGATAATCAAAAGGACAGAAGGGAATATATAGATCTTAATCGACGTGTCCGCAAGTTAGATACGAGAGAAAGTAATCGTCTTAAATACTACAAAAAGATTATTAACAAGCATGTTGAAGAGATTCGCAACTATTGCTATGCTCTCTCAACAAAGGAAGAGCGTATTCAATTTGTCAACGATTTATATTTACATTATGAAGGTCGTCGCAGGAATTATGTTAAAGAATCCTATCTTGCAAATTACAAGATAAATCCCAACGATTTCCATACCGATATTCGCTTTATGAGAGGTGATGATTATGCCGGTCAGGTGGATATCCTCGTTGGCGGTAGCCCATGCCAAAGTTTTTCTACCTACGGCAAGAAACAAGGCTTGGAAGATGCACGTGGTACGCTATTCTACGACTATGCGCGAATTATCAAAGAGACCCAACCCAAGGTGTTCATTTACGAAAACGTAGCCGCTATCAAGTCTAATGACAACGGTCACACCTGGGAAACGATGCTGTCAGTTTGGGAGTCCCTTGGTTACCGCATTTTCCCGGATATCCTGAACGCAGTTGACTATGATCACCCGCAATTGCGTCGCCGTGTCTTTATCGTCGGCATTCGGGCGGACATCTGCACAACCGATTACAAATTCCCGGCTAAGAAGGAACTCACAAAGAAGAGTACCGATTTCCTTGAAAAAGGACCGATACCTCTTAAATACTACTTGGGCGAAGGCGGCTTCACATGGATTACTACTTATGAGAAGCATAAGCGCCGTTCACGTGTTAACCAAGATATAATCGGTTGTCAAACAGCAAACCAACAAGACAACTGGATTGGAGATTTCCGCATAGAGCATCCGCTACCGGAGCACTATGCAGACCCTCGTATCTATATCGGCAAGTATGACTTCCAAGACGGGAAAGGCATGGTAGATGCCGTTGGACGTAAACTTACCCCACGAGAGTGCCTGCGTTTAATGGGCTTCTCGGATAAGTTCCGTATTGTAGTGGACGACCATCAGGCCTATCACCAATCCGGCAATTCAATCGTAGTACCCGTCCTCAAAGAGATAATACTAACACTTATTCCTTACATGAAAGAGAATGCGTAAAAAACAAACCGGTCCCGAACTCAAAACGCTTGAGTTGGACACTCTAAAATATATCACTCCTGATAATGTCAAAGACTCCGTTTATTACATCGGGATCTTTCCAGAGCGCATGTCTCCCGCAGATGTCACTTTCGCCCGCAAATCTGGTCTGCTTGAAACTTCTGCCAATACGCTTCGCCTTAGCAAAGTGGCTCTGCACGTTACTTTAGGTGCTATTTCCTATCGCGAATATGCTTTCCTTATGCTGTCCAAACAATGGTTAAAAACCACGAACGTCAAAGACGAACCAACCATATATAACGAACCTCTCCTGCCTTTTGTGCTGGATGAAATCCAAACGCGTGGTAGTATAAGCAAAACATCTTTTACAGAAGAGATCGACAAAGTATTGACCGCCAAATATGCCCCAATCCCTCTGTCTAACTCGGACTCCATGCGTTATATTCGAGGTTTGCTTGTTGCATCCGAATTAGTGGTTGTTGATGGTAGCGACTATATCATCAATCCGCTGGCAACCGCTCTGGTTCGTGATCTCATCGCAAACTGCGGTAACATAGTTCCGCCTACCGACGAAACGGAATTTGAATCCTATTGGAACACCTTGGAGCATGGTATCTTTGATATCATTACTCCCGAAAATAAAACTTTATATTCATCATTCTATCCAAATCTTATCAAATAGCCATGAAAAGAATACCCAATCCACCAAAAGCAAAATATCTCATGGGTTCTATGCGTCACATGGGCTATTCTTTCTCGGATGCTGTTGCAGATGTAATGGACAATAGCATTAGTGCAGGATGTACGTATATCAAGTTACTGTTTCCGACCAACCCGGATAACATCTACGTAGGTATCGTGGATGATGGATGTGGTATGTCCGATCAGGAACTTTTCCGTGCCATGTGCTATGGTAGTCAGGCGAACGAGAAAGAACGTGAAGAGAATGACCTTGGTCGTTATGGATTGGGAATGAAATCAGCTTCTCTCTCCCAATGTCGCAAGATGACAGTTGTCAGCAAGAAAGAAGGAAGGATGAGTGCATATCGTTGGGATTATGATGAGATAACAAGCCAAGGGCAACGGAGTGATTGGTCTGTACTTGAATTGGATCCTTATGAAATAAGTCAACTGTATTGTTATAGCGAAATAGCAGGATTAGAGCACGGTACATTAGTGCTATGGGAAGACTTTGATGGAATGTTTAAATCCTCCGGAGGTCGTCTTTATGAAGCTCTCACACGTAATCGCGACAACTTATTGGATCGCCTTCCACTCATATATCATCGTTTCATGTCGGAAGATGGTCTTAAAATCTATGTTAACTATCAGGAATTAGAACCACTTGACCCATTCTTGGTAAATCGTTCTGATTGTTCATGGGGAACCATTCCACAACCCCTAACTGACTCCAACGGCAAAGAGCATATTATTCAAATAACTCCCTACAAATTGCCGTTCGTTACAGAAATGTCCGAGGCTGAACTCCACTTGATTGGTGGTGCGGAAAAGATGAGTAAGATGCAAGGCTTCTACATCTATCGCGGTCGTCGTCTTATACGCTACGGCACATGGTTTGGAACACCTCGTCATGAAGTATCCAAATACGCGCGCGTAAAGGTAGATATCCCAAATTGCATGGATGACATCTGGAAAGTTGATGTTATGAAGCGTAATGCGGAGATACCGACGGAACTTGCAAAACTGCTGGAGAAAACCATTGGAAGACTTATCGCGAAATCAACTCGTCAAACAAAATTTAGAGGACGTGCCGTAACAGACCCCAAAGAAAAGGAAGTGTATGTATGGGATCGTCTCGAAGCTCGTGAAGGCTATTATTCGTACAAGGTCAATCGTAACAATACCTTTATTCATGGCGTTTTAGATCTATTGAATGACGAGCAAAAAACGGCTGTTGAAATGATGTTGCAGCAGATTGAATCACATCTGCCAATACACCAGTTACACCTTGATCACGACGAAAACCATATTGATCGTTCTGAGGAGAGCGTGGATAAACTGAACGACTTGTACGAACAAGCGACTATGGCTATCGAATGGGCACTAATCAAGGGAACGCCACTACAAGAGGCCGTTAATATGGTGTTGTCCTGCGAGCAATTCAAGGACAATGATGATTTGAAAAAGAAAATCAACAAGAGATATTCATTATGACGTTAGCCGAATTAGAAGAGGCGAAGAAAACGCTTCGTAAAACACTCGAATCGCAGAAATCTGCTATATCCATTTCTAAAGAAGATTTGGCTAAGTTTGTTGAGTTCCAACTCTTCTTCTTAAAGAAGTGGGAACCAACAGAAACAGACAAGAAGGAATTGGTAGATTATTTGGAGAATTATATATTCGTCCAGCACGATCATGATGGATATGCTATTATAAGCGACGAACCGTTTGATAACACATGGTACACAAAGAACAAACCTAAAGAGGAATATTTCTGGGATTTATTTAGCGCGTATCATGCAGAGAAAGGAGACCTTGATCGAGCATCATTAGATTTACTCGGAGATAAAACGCTTCCTGCACTCATGAATTGTTTGGGCAACCCACAAGAGGAACTTACTAATCAACGGAAACGTTACGGACTAGTTTTAGGAGATGTGCAATCTGGTAAGACAAGCACCTATTCCGGTCTCATATGCAAAGCTGCCGATGCCGGGATGAAAGTCGTAATCCTATTGGCAGGAACTACAGAAACGCTTCGTCAGCAAACGCAGGAGCGTATAGAGGAAGACATAGTCGGTCTTACGATACGAACAGATAACTTCAAAAACAACCAACAATCCAAGGTGGGCGTGGGTAAGTTATCCGGTTGGGAAAACAAAGTCACTACCTTTACTCTATATGAGGACGACTTCAATATCTCAAGGGCAAAATCCATGACCTCTATCGGTTCTCACAAATCCCTTGTCTTGTTCGTAGTCAAGAAGAATGTTCCGGTCTTAACCCACTTGCGTGATTGGCTGACAGGACCTAACCAACAACTGAATGAAGATGGCAAATTACCGTACTCGTTGTTGCTAATTGATGACGAGGCGGATAACGCATCTATCAACACCAAAGATAGTACAATCGATCCTACGGCTACTAATAAAAGAATACGTGAGATATGTGAGATCTTTATGAACTCCAACTATGTTGGTTTCACAGCTACACCTTATGCAAACATCTTCATCAACCCGGATACAGATGAAGACATGGTGGCTGCTGACCTTTTCCCGAAAGATTTCATATACGTTCTGCCTACACCTGCTCCTTATATTGGAGCTCAACGTATCTTCGGTACTCCATCAGAAGAGCACCCAACATACGGCAATTGCTCTTACATGATAGACAAGACCTATATTCGCGATATTAAAGAACCGAAACCAACGGAACTTCGCGAATTTACAGAGGAGCAAATAATAAACGGTCCTATCTACTATAAGCATAAAAAGGATTGGCGCGGTCAACTACCCAAATCGCTAATTGAAGCAATTAGATGTTTCTATCTCGCCAATACCATTCGCGATTTAGACGAGAAGCAGTTTGATGCGCCTCGTACTATGCTGGTAAATATCTCGAAATACATCAATGTACATTCCTATCTTAAAAATCAAATAGCAGAACTGGTAGGTGCAGACTATAAAGAGATACGCGTTAACTTCAGCAAGGATCAAGCACGAAATGTGGGCAATCCGCTATATGACGAATTACATCGTCTCTTTGATAAGCACTATTCCAATTGTGGCTACACATGGGAGCAGGTCGGACAAAGAGAAGCGCTTCTCAAATGGGATTCCGAGAAAGAGACTAAGGGCATTCGTGTGATTGTAGTGAACGGCTCTAAAGAGTCTCGTGAAGATACACCGAACTACAAGAAGAACCCATCATGGCGAATCATAGCAGTTGGTGGTATGGCGCTATCTCGTGGTCTTACACTTAAAGGGTTAACGACTAGTTATTTCTATCGCAACACATGCACTTACGATGTGCTCATGCAGATGGGACGCTGGTTCGGATACCGTCCGCACTATGACAAAGTATGTCGTATATGGATAACCAACACAAGTGCTAACTGGTATCGTGAGATTGCTGAAGCAACAGATGAACTTAAATCCGAATTGGCTCACATGAACTCGCTGGAACTTACTCCGGAACAATTCGGACTCCGTATTCGTCGTGATGATACAGCCCTTGAAATTACGGCTCGCAATAAAATGCGTAAAGCCGGGAAATGTGAAGTGCGTACCACCTATTGGGGGAATGTGTTTGAAACTCCATATTTCAGTACTCTTGTACAGGATAATACTATCAATCTGGATGAAACAAAACGCTGGATTAGAGAGCTTTCCGAACAAGGTGCTTCTCTGGAGAAAGTCAAGTCACGTGCTTCCTATATAATGCGGGATATAAGTGCAGATCATGTAGTAGACTTTTTGAGTAGAATTCACACATCCGATAAAAACCTCAAATTCAATAGGACGCGCATATCATCCTTTATCGCAGGTAATTTAACGGAATTGCAGAACTGGGATGTAGCAATCGTTGGAGGTACTGGCGATGAAATTGAGGGCATGTTCCCTGATGAGTCTATTAAGATTAAAGCCTCCACTCGTATTATCACAGTTCGTGGAGATGGAGAAGCATTTGCGTTCACGCAACAGGGTGTAGTAAGTGGTAATAACGATGGATCTATCGGCCTCCCAAACCCGAAGGCTGTTGTGGAGGATTACAGAGTTAAAGAATCAAGAATAAATCCCTTGATAGCACAAAAGGTTAACCGCTGCACATGGTTTAAATACGTAGAACGAAATCCGGTACTATTCATTTATCCGGTCCGTCCTTCTGATACAGATAAAGCAGAAATAGGACTCCTTGGAGATTATCTTAATGCAATAGGGAAAGACCCGATTATTGGTTACGCAATAGGCATTCCTGGATTCGGTCACGAATCGGATAATCGCTCTTACTATACAAATGTAGTTTACCAGAATAATGATGGTCTTCTCGATACTGATGAAGACGAATAAAATAATACAGCTATGATTACGGAATACGACTTCAATTTAGCGTCAGGCTCAAACTCGTGGAAACGCGTAGGTGACACGCACCCTGTCAACTTGTATTACGGCAAGGACGAGAAAGGACGTAATGCAATTGAGTTCAAAGGAAAGTTTGTGATTAATCGCAAAATACATTCCTCTGTCGTTATCGACATCGTTCATTACAACAATACCGATGGTTCAAAATCCATCGAGTTTTCGCTATTGGACAACAAACTACTGCACCCGTTCTGCGATTTCCTCAACTCCCTAATTGATGCTACCGCTCAATCCAGCCTCTCCAATCAAGATGCCTACCACGCCATCTGCGAGGTGTACTTCATCATGCAGAAAATGTTCCGCTCCAGTTCGGATTTCCTCTCCGAAGCAGAAATAAAGGGCTTAATAGGAGAACTGTTATTCCTAAGCGAGCACCTATTCCCAAGAATGAGTACAACCAAAGCTATCAGTTCATGGAGCGGAGCCGAGAAGACACGTAAAGATTTTGCGTTTGATCAAGAGTGGTTTGAAGTCAAGACAATTGATTTCGGTAAGGATACCGTTCATATATCTTCTATCGAACAACTGGATAGTCCCATCGAAGGAAGTCTGGTCGTATTCCAATTAGAGCGCATGGCTGAAGAATACAAAGGTATCTCGCTCAACAAACTTGTTGCGTCCGTTCTTAAGAAAGTGCAATCCGTTAGCGACAAGGATATCCTTCTGTCGAAATTAAAGGACTACAACTACGCATATCATCCCAAGTATGATGAGTTTGTGTATGAACTACGTGCAACAGATGAATACCGCGTAAATGACACCTTCCCGCGTATTAGCCGTACCAACATACCGGCTGCTATTGCGAAAGCAAGCTTTGACCTGATATTGGCAGAAATATTACCTTATAAGAAATAACTACTACTATGACCCTCGAAGAATATCGTGAAGAATTCCTATCGCAACTGCGGAATAACGCACAGATAAACGGAAATCTCAATCAAGAACAATTCATAGAAGAAGCATTAGATTTGCTTGTGAAGAATGAGGTATTGATTGACCCCGTTATGTTCCGTTGCAACCTAAAGTCGAGAAATCGTAACTTAGGTTTTCATGCGTATGCTTATGGAGAAGCAGACTCAACAATCCAATTGCTTATTACCGACTTTGTCGATAGTCAAGATGCAGGAGCGTTAACGAATGAAGATATTCGTGTTCTGTACAATAAAATGCAATATTTTATTCAGGACGCAGCAGAGGGTCTTATTTCAAGGGCTGCAAGTGATGAGTCAGACCAGATAATAGATATTGCAAATGAGTTTCGTAGCAAGATAGGCAAGAATATGGAAACAACCGAGATTACGGCTTTCCGTTTCTATATCGTTACGAACAAAACGCTTTCTTCACGTGTAAAGAATCTGGAGCAAGAATTATTGCTCGGCCGTCCAGCTATCTTGCAAGTTTGGACACTCGAACGCTTCTACGATAATTTCCGTAGTTCACAAAGTGAACGCATCCTGATTGATTGTAAAGAATGGGGTATAGATGGTGTCCAATGTCTAAAGGCACACATATCTCAATCCAATCAATTTGAGTCCTACATGGGTATTGTACCGGGTCTAATGCTGGCAAAACTATTCAAAAAATTCCAAAGCCAACTCTTAGAGGGTAACATTAGATGCTTCCTGAGCGCAAAAGGAAAGGTCAACAAGGCTATTAGAAGCACCATCATCAGTAAAGAGCCTGAGCGCTTCTTTACTTACAATAACGGTATTGCTGTAGTAGCAAACTCTGTCACGCTTTCTCCAGATGAACACTATATCACATCATTTGATGGGTTCCAAATTGTGAATGGTGGTCAAACAACCGTATCCCTTTGTAACGCCTATATCAAAGGTGAGGCTCCTGAAGGAAATCTTGAAAAGATCTATGTGCCAATGAAGTTAACCGTCCTCAATTTCAATTTGGATGAGATAGAAGATCCGGAATTGCTTCAGCAAAGAAAAGATGAATATAATGACCTCGTTCAAAAGATAGCACGTAGTACGAACTGGCAGAATCCAACTAAAGAAGCAGACTTTTTCTCTAATGATCCATTCCATCGCGATATGGAACGTTTGTCGTTATTGATTGAAAACCAGACACCTCCCAAACCGGGTGAAGTTAATGGAACATTTTGGTTCTACGAACGTTCTGCTCATCGACATGAGCAAGCTACATTTAACATGACTAAGAGTAAACGCAACCAATGGTTGAAGTTGCATCCCAAAAACCAAGTCATCACGAAAGAGAAATTGGGTGTCTATTTCAATACAGTCGAATTGTTGCCATATAGTGTATGTAAAGGTCCTGTTAATAACTGGGAATTATTCTCGAATAAGATAGTAGAATTAAAGAAATCGAATCCGGCAGCTATCAATAGCTATTTCTTTAGAAAAATGGTGGCTGTAAAGATTATCTACGATAAGCTCGACAAAATTATCAATAATGCTGATTGGTATCCAACTGGTGGTTATAAAGCCATGTACGTGCCATATACAATCGCTAAGATAATAGTTACGCTTCCTAAAGGAAAGGAGATAGACTGGAAACGTATATGGAAGACGCAAGATATTTATCCATCCTTGGCACGTCAGGCAGAATTGGTGGCTCCGATAACAATGGATTTCCTGCAAAAAATAAGTAACAAGGGTAACGAACGTACCTACGCAATTAAAGAGGAAACATGGAAGAAATACCTTGAAGAGCCACTAACTCTAACAGACGATTTCATTAAAGATGCAGTAGATAGTTCATTCGAAAAAGAGGAAGCTAAAATACAAGAGCGCCAAACTCGTTTCAATATGGCCACAGATATGTGGGCTAGGTTCATGACCTTGGGAACCGACTACTTAAATCGTGTATACAAAGATATGGATAGGCTAAACCTCTTATCTGGAGCAGACAGGGAGTGTGTGCGCATATGTGCGCTTAGTGTGGCTAAGGGTAATTTGACAGACCGCCAAGTCAAACATCTTGTTCAGATATTTAAAAGATTAGATGAAAAAACGGATTATATTATTCCTACAAATTAATAATACGAAGATAAATGAGTATGACGAATTGTTTGAAAAACAGCTCAATTAGCATATAGTTGTTTTTTATGAAAGAAAGTGAAAAATCTATTGTTCCCAATTAATATGGGTATTATATACTAATTCTATGTTGTAAATTTAATTAGTTTATCTTTAACTGAAAAACAATACCATTATGCCCCACACCCTCTACAAAACCCAAGGCACCTGCTCGCAGTTCATCGATGTGACGGTCGATGACGAGGGCGTTGTGCAGCAGGTCTTCTTCATGGGCGGATGCGACGGAAACCTCCAGGGCATCTGCCGGCTGGTCACCGGCCAGAAAATCGACGATGTCATCCAAAAACTCAACGGTATCCGCTGCGGCGGCAAACCCACTTCCTGCCCCGACCAGCTCTGCCGCGCACTGGAACAGCTGAAAAGTCGCAAAGAATAAAATAAAATGAATATGGAACAGAAAAGAACCACACCGGAGTTTATCACCGAACTGCAACCGGACGAGATTTTTGTCTTCGGCAGTAACCTGCAAGGCAAGCACGGCGGCGGTGCGGCACGCGTCGCCTACCGTAATTTTGGCGCTGTTATGGGACAGGGTGTCGGTTTGCAAGGGCAAAGTTACGCCATCCCCACGATGCAGGGCGGCGTGGAGACCATCCGCCCGTATGTGGATGAGTTTATCGCCTTTGCGAAGGATCACCCCAAACTTACCTTCCTCGTTACCCGCATCGGCTGTGGCATCGCCGGATTCACAGACGAGGAAATTGCGCCGCTGTTCGCTGAGGCGCATGGCGTGGAAAATATAGTCCTGCCAGAAGGTTGGTAATGAAGAGCGTATTTTTGTACTTTTGCGGTTGTTTTTAAAATCTACACCTATGTCATTTATCAGAGTTTTGTTGGCTATCCTTTTCCCGCCTCTCGCCGTCATCGACCGCGGATGCGGGTCAGTGCTTATTGTCTTTCTGCTCACCTTGGCAGGATGGGTGCCGGGCGTTATCGCCGCACTCGTCATCCTTAACAAGAACGAATAAGCTATGAAACACATCACCGTTTCCGCCGCCATCATCCACGACTCTCAAAACCGCATCTTCGCCACCCAGCGGGGCGCAGGCGACTGGAAAGACTGGTGGGAGTTCCCCGGCGGCAAAATCGAACCTGACGAGACGCCTGAGGATGCTGTCAAGCGCGAGATATGGGAGGAACTGGAAACCCGCATCACCGTTGGGGAACTGCTGCACACCATCGAGTGGGATTACCCCAAGTTTCACCTCACCATGCACTGCTTCCTCTGCACGGTGGAGAGCGGCTCGCTCACCCTCCTCGAGCACGAAGCCGCCCGCTGGCTCGCCCCCAGCGAACTCGACTCCGTGCAATGGCTGCCCGCCGACTGGGAGGTGGTTGAAATGCTGAAACAACGGTTCCAACCCGTTCAAATCCCGTAAATCCTGTCATCATGAACATAGCCATCTATACCATAACTTCCACATTGCATGACCCACAGACTGTGGCTTCCCTCACCCAGGAGTTTCTCTCCTCCTTGAGTATCCCCTATGTGCTGAAAAACGACGATTATTCCGATTACGGTACGCATGACTTGGACCTGATTTATGTGCGTACGGGTGGCACCGAAGGTCTCTTTAAACAACTTTTGCCTCAATTACTCGCGAAATCCAAGAAACCCTTCCGCCTGCTTGCATCAAACAAGAGCAACTCGCTGCCTGCCGCCATGGAAATCCTTTCCTTCCTTCGCCAGCAAGGCCTACAGGGTGAGATCCTCCACGGCAGTCCGGAATACATTACAACACGCATTCAGCAATTAAGTGGGGTAGAGGAGGGGCGCATCCTCCGCAACTGCCGTCTTGGCATCATCGGTGAGCCATCCGACTGGCTGATTTCCAGCGGGGTGAATCGTGATGCCGTCAAAAGCAAACTGGGTGCCGAACTTGTTGACATCCCGATGCGCGCATTGCTGGACACATTGGACACCATTCCCGAGCAATCTGCTCCGGAGGCCAGCGATGTCCCACAAATACACGCCGCCCTGCCCGGCGCTTATCGCATCTATCTGGCCCTGAAATCCTTGACCGAGAAGCACCACCTCAACGGTCTTACCCTCCGTTGCTTCGACTTGCTGGATGCCGTCCACAATACCGGCTGCTGGGCACTGGCCAAACTGAATTCGGAAGGACTCGTGGCTGGTTGCGAAGGCGATGTGCCCACCATGCTGACTATGATGCTGCTTCGCACCCTGATCGGCAACTCATCATTTCAAGCGAACCCCGCCAGCATTAATCCTGAAACGGGAGAAATCCTATTCGCCCATTGCACTGTCCCATTCGACATGGTGCGCAACTATGAACTCGACACCCACTATGAGTCGGGCATCGGCGTAGGTATCCGCGGCCATGTGCCCGAAGGCCCTGTCACGGTTTGCAAGGTTTCCGGAGACTTGTCGCGGGCATTTGTCGCGGAAGGCGAACTGGTCCGCAATCAGGCGGAACCGGACCTCTGCCGCACACAATTGTTGGTTCGCCTCACTGACCCGTCCAATGCCGAATATTTCTTAACAAATCCTATAGGAAATCACCATGTCATCGCAATAGGGCACCATGCTGCCGCACTGAAGAATCTGCTGCAAAGATGTTCCATTAATCCTGTGTTATGCCCGACCGATTAACCCCCGCACAACGCCACCGCTGCATGTCGCACATCCGCAGCAAGAACACCAAACCCGAACGGCTGGTGCGCCAATGGTTGTGGCAGCACGGTTACCGCTACCGTCTTAATGTGCGTGGCGTGCCCGGCAAACCCGATATTGTGATGCGCAAGTACCGCACCGCCATTTTCGTGAACGGCTGCTTCTGGCACGGACACCATATTCAATGTACAATGAACAATGAACAATGTACAATTGAGGATTCCGCGTGTTGCAAGATTCCGAAGACAAATCGGGAATTTTGGGTGGCGAAGATTCGGCGGAACCAGAAGAGGGATCAGAAGAATTATGAGATCCTCTCCGAGAACGGCTGGCAAGTCATCGTGGTGTGGGAATGCCAACTGAAACCCGCCCTCATCGAACAGACCATGAGCGAAGTGGAGGTTCTCCTTCAAGACTTCTACCTCAAGACATTCAGTCCACGAGTCAAAAATTACATCTATATGGATGAGGATGATGTGCCTCTGGCGGCGGAGGATCCGGTAGAATACGGCGTGAATTTGCTTGAATGACAGCTATTCTCGGGTGTCCGGAATCTCAAAACTTTCCTCGTTTTCCCAGAATCCCCGAATATGGATGGATTTCGGATACTGAATCACATTTTCCGGTTGCTGCTTCTCCCGATAGTCACCGGCATCCCAACGACCGTTATGATTGCGGTCTTCAATTAATGTAATGCTGAAATCTCCGGGCGTAAGATATTTGTATTGAATTTGTTTTGATTCGGAGAATATGTCTTCCTGCACCATCTGCTTGCCACTCCAAAGACGGGCTATGTACTGAAAACCAGTACCCGGAACCACATAGTTCATGGTCAGCGAACCATAATCCTTTTCCGATTGGGTGACAAAGGAGCATTTGATGGAGTCATTGTATAACCCGTTGTATCCCACAAATACGGAATCCGCAATAAGAACGGTGTAGTTCTTTTTGTCCTCAAAGACAAAAGGCAAAGGTAATCGCATGACCAGTGTGTCTGGAACAATAACCCGGAACAGGGTAGTGTCTTTGAGGTTCTTTTGATGACTGATCACCATCACATCAATGGAATCCGTAGGTTTGATAGGATAGTTGAAAGCAAGAGTGAGAGGCTTGAAACGATGCCCCTGATTGAGCGGGGTTACGGGCAAAAGGGTGGCAGCGGCGGTTGTCCTGCCGCCACGGGTTTGCGTCTTCTTCGGTTTGTAAGGCGTGATGGATACCGTGTCCGTGTGCCCGTCAGCGGAAAAAAGGTAGGAGAGGGTGTCGGTCAGCGGCTCTTTCAGATACCAGGTCACCGTGTCGAGGGTCTTGCTGATAATTTCAAAATGCGGTACATCACGGCCGATAGCAGTGGCGGAAAACTGCTCCACAGGCGCTTTGTACGGGAATACATAGTGCCCGGCGGCAGGATTCTCGTAATGCAGCAGCGTGGGGATTGAGTCGGAGGCCTCAAAAGCGTAGAGCATGACTTGCGGCAACGAATCTGGCAACTGGCTTCTGCGTGCGTTGGTGTCCTTCGGAGGCGCAGGGAAGGATGCGAACATACGGTCGGCATAGGCGATGCTTTCGTTCGGCAGGTCATAGAGCAGGTTGGCATTCAGATCCTTCAGGACGAAAACCTTGTATTCCCCGGAACGGATGTTTTGGAAGGTGAATCGCCCGCTGGGCTGCGTCTTCGTCACATACATGGGTAGGGTGGTCAGCGGAAGCGAATCCACATCGCGGTCGTATAGGAATACATAGTAGTTGTCGCAACCAGCCAGCGTTTGGGCATCCTTTACCGAACCCGCCAGCATGAAGGTGTCAATCTCGTCACCGGTGGAAAAACTGTAATGGTAATAGTTGAGTTTGTTGCTCTCGTGAAAGTCCTGTATGCAGTTGGAGAACACCATGTTGTATGTGGTGTTGGGCCGAAGCGAGTCTTTGAATTTGATAATCAGCGACTTGTTCTGAATTGAGTACTCGGGCGGTGTCTCCATGGGAGGGGAGATGAGCACATTTTCAGTGGGATTGTTGAGCGTGAAAAACTCGTCAAAGGTGATCTTGATGACACGGTCGTTGAAACGCACGGACCCGCTGGCTGGCTGCTCTTTGGACAGTTTCGGGGGCAGTTCGTCTTTGGGACCGCCTACCGGCGTGACGATTTTGGCGCAAGCGCCCAACAGGAATCCCGCTAATATGAAAAGGATGACTCGTTTCAATCGTGCTCTTTTTTAAAGCGCAAAAATACAAAAATAGTTGGTATCGCTTAATTGTTTTTGCTGTAATAGGTGACATCGGTGCGCTTGTCCCAGCCCTGAGAGGCCCAGAACGCCTGCCCCAGTTCGTTGGTGTTCATCACCAGCAGCCCGTTCTTCTTGATGCCTTCGGCTTCGATGGCCTTGTATGCCTCTGCCAGTAGCATTTTGCCGATGCCTCGGTTGCGGAGGTCGGTGCGCACTACGGTGTGGTAAATGTAAGCCCTGCGGCCGTCAATGCCGCAAAGCAGCACGCCCACAATCTCCCCGTCAAGCACCGCCACGAAGTTGGAGGTCGGGTTTTTGCGCAGGAATTTGGTGATGCCCTCTTCGGAATCATCGTAGCTCCGGAGCGCCATGCCCTCCGTGATGGTCCACAAGTGATACACGGGTTGGTAGTCTTCTGCCGTCATCAGACGGATGGTAACATTATTCATATTCTTGATTATTAGATGTTTGTAATATTGATGGTAATCGCGTATTGGGTTTCTTCCGTCACCGGATTCAAGGCGAGGAAACCATGGTGCCATTTCCCGTCCTTGATGGTAAGCGGTTCTTGGTTTTGAATTTGCTGTAGGAGTCTTCCGAATTTGGGTTGGTATTCCAGCCGCATGATGCCTTTTGCCTCGGGATGCAGGTATCGCTCCACCAGTATATGCGCCGCCAGCCCCATGGTCATGCGCAGGTTCATCTCCACCATTGGGTTGAAATAGGAGCAGTTATCTTTTTGATACACAAACATATCCACACCAAGATAACCTTCGTAAAATGGGGCGATGGAATGCGTGATATAGTCGCGCAAGTGGTCTTGAATAGCATGCAGATGCGCTTCCGGAACCCATTGGGTGAGTCGTGCTTCAATTTGCGTGTCCGTGAGCAGAAGATTGCCCGCATACCCGTAATGGAGGGTGTTGAAGAGGGAATATCCGCTAAACTCGGTTTGCCCGTTATGGCATCTGAATTCCATGGCGAAATCCTGAACCACCTCATATAAAGGTTCGGCCATGATGGATCCCTGGCGGCGAATCACACCGCCACCTTGCCGGAGCAGCGTAGGATTGCTTCGCTCGTGCGCGTACAAGTGCCCGCGACCGTTTCCGGAGTAAGGTGATTTGAAGATAACATGCTGATACTTGCGGATGTATTCTTCCATCTCGTCGGTGTTGAACAGTTCTTGCGCCGGTTCGGGCAGGTGGATTTCATCCGGACAATGCTGTTTGAGATACTCCATGGCGGCGATGGTGTTCCTGCGGTGCGCCAATCGCCGAACGGTGATGACCATGTTTTCATATTCCAAAGATTTGTAAGGGAAATGTTCTTGGCATTGATGTAGGACCAATGCGTCCCATCCCCATGGTTGAACAGATTGAAAATCAGGTGTTTCGGATAACCAAGAGTTGTCTTTTCTGGAATAGAATTTGTCGTTTGTGGAGTGGGGGAGGAACAGGGAAGCATCTTCAGGAACGATGTAAGACAGAAACAGTGCGCAGTCGAGGGCGAACTTCACCGCCGAGGCAGGCGGCATGAAGTGCGGGTCGTTGTTGGCCAGCGCATAGTCATGTTCCGGATTGAAGATGTAGAGTGCCGCCATTTATTTGCCGATGCAGAATTTCCCGAAAATGTTGTCCAGCAGTTCGTCGGTGGATATGGTGCCGGTGAGCGAACCGATGTCGTACAGTGCGATGCGCACATCCTCTGCCAGCAGGTCGGTGGGGATTTCATCGGCCAGTCCCTGGCGGATGCGCCCGATGGCGGTGCGCATATCCGACAAGAGGGCGTAATGCCGTTCGTTGGTGAGCAGTGAAACATCTTGAATATGATGCTGTTGGATGTATTCAACGAGTCGGTTTTCGATGTCGCCGATGTTAACTTGACGTTTGGCGGATATGAAGATGATGTCCATATCGTGCCAATCCTTGTAATGCTCAGGCAGGGTTTTAAGTTCGTCAATCTTGTTGGCGATGATGAGTAACTGCTTGTCTGTAAGGTCAGTGGAAACTTTGAATTCCTCCACTTCCGCTTTCACACTGGCGAAGTCCGCCCGGCTGGCGTCCACCATATAGAAAATGATGGAAGCCTGGTCGATGGCTTGGAAGGTGCGCTCGATGCCGATGCTCTCAAGCGAGTCGTCGGCTTGGCGGATGCCGGCGGTGTCAATGAAACGGAACGGCGTACCGTTGATGACGAAGGTGTCCTCCACAGTGTCGCGGGTGGTGCCTGGAATAGGGGAAACGATGGCTCTGTCGTGCTGCAGCAGCGTGTTCAGGAGGGTGGACTTGCCCACATTGGGTTGCCCGACAATCGCAACGGGGATGCCGGTTTTGAGCGCATTGCCCACCTTGAAGGAGTGCAGAAGACGGTCGGTCTCGGTACCCAATTCATCCAGCAGGCGGTTCAGTTCCTCGCGGTTGGCAAACTCCACCTCCTCTTCGCTGAAGTCGAGTTCCAGTTCCAACAGAGATCCGAGTTGCACCAGTTGTTCGCGCAGCGAGTTCAGTTTCTTGGAAAAGGAACCTTTAAGTTGGTTGATGGCGAGTTTGTGCGTGCTTTCTGACTGGGAATCAATCAGGTCGGCGACGGCTTCGGCTTGCGGCAGGTCCAGTTTGCCGTTTAGGAAGGCGCGTTGGGTGAACTCACCGGGTTGGGCCATGCGGCAGCCCTGTTCAATCATCAGTTCCAGTATTTTTTTCTGGATATAGAGGGAGCCGTGGCAGGAGATCTCCACCATGTTTTCACCGGTATAGGAGTGTGGGGCAGCGAATTTCAGCACCACCACCTGGTCTATAACTTGGTCGTTGTCAAATATTTGCGTAAACTTGGCGCTTTGAGGCGGCAGGGAGTTGAGGTTGATATTGGGGAAGAGTGGGGTGAGTTTCTCAAAGGCCTCGTCGCCGGAGGCGCGCACCACGGCTATTGCCCCGATGCCGGCGGGTGTGGATATGGCGCAGATCGTGTCTTTCATAATCGCAAGAATTTGCGGCAAAAATACAAAAATGCTATGGACGATTGTTTATTTTGAGAAAAATGTTGTATGTTTGCAAATTCTTATAAAAATGACAAATACTATGATGAAAAGAGTATTCCCAGTATATGGTTTGTTTGTGTTAACATGCTTGTTTTTAGCGGTTTCCTGTAACAGAAATACAGAAACATGTGGTCCTTGCAAGTTTGAATTGCTTGATTCAACACAATTCGTAATAGATGTTGAAGGGAATATTTATTCGGTTGTTAAGATTGGCAAGCAGACTTGGTTGGGCGAGAATCTGAGAACCCGGCATTATGCGGACGGTTCGCCCATTGACAACACGGATACGGTTTTCAAGGAGCGTTATTATTTTCCGGCAGGTAATGTGGATAGTGTCAAAATGTATGGGGTGCTCTACAATTGGGCTGCGGCCAGACATGCGAAGGACGGTGAGGTGCATGCCAACCGTGTGCAGGGTATTTGTCCGACAGGTTTCCATTTGCCTTCGGATGAGGAGTGGCACGAATTGGTGGATTTTGTCACCAATTGCACATCTGGAAAGAAGAAATTCTCTCCTGCCAAAATGTTGGCGGTGGATTCCTTGTGGAAGGAATCGGTAGTTCCGAACACTCCGGGAATGGGCATGGACTCAAACAACACATCTCTTTTCGGCGCTGTTCCCACGGGCCATTGTTATGAGGACAACGAGGTGGTGCGCTTCTACAGTTTCCATAGTGGCGCAAACTTCTGGAGTTCAACCCCTTATGGTTTCAAGGAGGGGGATGATACACTGATGAATCCCAATGCCTACGGCCGTTACATTGGTTACAACGATGTGTTGGCCAACAAGATTGTCAGTAACAAGAAGGCCTGTTTCTCAGTACGGTGTGTGAAGGATTAGGGGAAAAGTGTAACACATAAAAACAAAAAAACCGCTAATTAGCGGTTTTTTTTGTTTGAGCGGAAAACGAGACTCGAACTCGCGACCCCGACCTTGGCAAGGTCGTGCTCTACCAACTGAGCTACTTCCGCTTGCGATTTTGGTACCGAAGGTGGGACTTGAACCCA
>DGGS01000145.1 GCA_002392325.1 Bacteroidales bacterium UBA3868 | reverse complement strand
TTTCAAAATCTTCCGGGGTATAACCCGTAATTTTGAAACGGCAGATCTTTAATAATGATTTATAAACTGACATAGCGTTTAATTTTCAATCGTAATCTGATGGTTGCGAATTTCACAGTGAAGGTCACAGCCCATCCGGATGGCACGGTTGTCGGACTCATGACCAGCAGGGAAATTGAAAATCACCGGAAAGTCATACTTCGCACAATGCTCGGCAACGATCTCAGCGGCGGTTTTGCCGTAAGGGATGGTATTGTCATGCATATCGCTCAGGTATCCCACCAGCAGGCCCGCCAGATTCCGCAGTTTCCCACTGCGTTCCAGGTTAGTCATCATGCGATCAATGTGATACAGATACTCATCCAGATCCTCAATGAAAAGGACCTTCCCGTCCGTGTCCAATTCGGAGGGTGAACCCATCAGGGAGTAAAGAATGGACAGATTCCCGCCCACCACAGGGGCTGAGAAGGAACCCTCGCGATTCAGTGGGTGCGGCGCGGGGTTGTAGCACAAGGTTTCGCCCCGGAGGGCAGCGAGAAGCGTACGGTTGGCTTCCTGATCAAACTCGCCGTCGCGCACATTGATCGGCATGGTGGCATGCAAGGTCGCAATGCCAAAGTTCTGATGCACATGCGCATGGAAGACGGTCACATCGCTGTAGCCGACAAGCCATTTCGGACATTGGCGGAAACGGTCAAAGTTGAGTCGGTCGATAATGCGTGCCGAGCCATAACCGCCGCGTGCGAACCATATCGCCTTCACATCCGGATTGTCCAGCAAATCTTGGATGTACCCTGCGCGCGTGGACTCGTCACCGGCAAACTGGTGGCAGTCGGCAAAAAGACGGTCGTCGTAATAAACCTCCATGCCCGCCTGGCGCAGGAAAGTAGCGGCGGGGGTCACCTCCTGTTCGGTCACCTTGCGCGCCGGAGCGGCAATCGCAACCATGTCTCCCGGTTTCAAATAAGGCGGAACTATCATAGCACTATTCCATTTCTTTGCAGGGCCTCCTGCGTGATGCGCCGGAGCAAGTCGCGCTCCGCTTTGTTATTATAAAACCGCTTGGCATGCGGTTTGACTTTCTTCTTCTTGAAATAACATCCCGTAACGCCCTCAAACTCAGGATTCAACGCTGCGGCAAGCATCGTGGCCGCGCCCTCCTCCGGCGTGTTGATGAGCGGACGGAAAAACCAATCACACAACTTGTCCACCACCATATTCCCCTGACGGATAATGCCCGTGCTCACAATGTCGGGATCGGCCACATTGATGCTGATTCCCCGCTTTTTCCAATCCTCCGCCACATCCAGCATGAAATAATACAAGGCACGCTTGGAGTTCCCATAAGCGGTAAACCGGTTGAATTTTTTTGAATTGGTCTCTTTCAGAAAATCCTCCCTGATTTTTCCCATCACATAGGCAATGGAAATCATGCTTACAATGCGGGTGCCGTTGCCCATAATGGGCAGCAGGGCGTTGGTGAGCGTATAATGTCCCAGATAATTGACCGCCGCCGTATATTCCACACCGTTAACACTGTTTTTGGCGTTATGACAGAGCACCCCGGCGTTGTTCAAAAGAATCTGCAAGGACGGGAAACGACTCTTCACCTCCTCGGCAAAGCGCACAACATCCTGTAAATCACCCAAATCCACCTGCATCAGATGGAGTGTGCCACCTGTCTCTTTTTGTATAGACTCCATTACCGGCCGCGCGATTTCCGCATCATAACAACCCATAATCACCTCATATCCGGCCTTTGCCAGCGTTCGGGTATGAATGGTTCCCATTCCCCCGTCCGCTCCCGTTACTAATGCTATCTTTTTATCCATCAATTAATTAAGAATTCGTTCTAAGCTTATTTTCGATTGGCAAAGATACAGAAAATGCTAAAAATATTTCCTACCGAAATTATCCTTATCTTTGCCGCCATAATTTCATAGTTATGAACGCAATAGTAAATACCTTATGCACAGTCACTTGGAAAGTCAACCCTGTTGCTTTCCATTTGGGTTCTGTAGAGGTCAGATGGTACGGCATCTTGCTGGCCACCGGCTTCCTGCTGGCCTATTATACGCTTCAACAGATTTTCAAAACCGAGAAACTCTCCCAGAAACTGCTTGACAAAATCTCCATCTGGACCATTGTATGGACCATTGTGGGTTTGCGTCTGGGGCATTTCCTGTTTTACGAGCCGGAGATGTTTGTCACGCATCCATTACAGATTCTTTTACCCTTTGATGAAAACTGGAATTTTATTGGTTATCAAGGACTTGCCAGTCATGGCGGGGTGATTGCCATCATTTCATTTGTCATCTACTACACTTGGCGGCACAAGATTAACTTTTTGTGGTTGTTGGACCGCTTGGCCATTGCGGTGCCCATTGCGGCGGCGTTTGTGCGCTGCGGCAATCTGATGAACCACGAGATTGTGGGCAGCCTCACCACCGTGCCTTGGGCGTTTGATTTCACCATGGGCGGCATGGGTGTGGCGGGCACTTTCCGGCATCCCGCCCAACTTTACGAATCAGCGGTTTACTTCCTGCTGTTTATCGGATTGGTGGTCTATTACTTCAAATTCGCCAAGGGCAAAGTGGCGGCCGGACGCACCTCGGGCATCACGCTCACCGTCATTTTCATCGCGCGTTTTGTCATCGAGTTTTTTAAAGAAGTGCAGGTTTCCTCCGAAATGGGCCATGTGCTCAACAACGGGCAAAAACTCAGCATTCCGTTAGTGCTGCTCGGCATCGGACTGCTGATTTACTCTTTTGTGAAAACGAACTATCCGGAGTGTCCGTATAAGGAGGAACCGGTAGAGGAGAAGAAGAAGAAATAGGTTATTCCCACTCAATTATATTAAATCCAC
>DGGS01000184.1 GCA_002392325.1 Bacteroidales bacterium UBA3868 | reverse complement strand
AATAGTGGTCGTTCAGCAGGTCGTACACCTCCTGCACGGAGTGTGACTGCATGCCGCGCGAGGTGTAGGAGGTGAAGGCCGACAGGTTGAGCCAGTTCTCGGCGTTGAACTTCTTCTCCACGGCCAGAAAACCGGCGAAACTGTTGTAGGAAGTTCCTTCCACATAAGCTAAGTTATTGCCGAAACGCGCCGACAGGGAACCCGCAACCGACCATCCGTTTTTCATCACGCCCGTTCCGCCCGTCAGCATAAACCGGTTGGAGTATGTGCGGTTGGAGAGGGAGTAGGTGGCGCGGAGCTGCCGGCGGATGTTGCTGGCGCGCAGGTTGTAGTTGGAGGCGCCGCCCACATTGCCGAAGGTGAAACTTGCTGGATTGATGTTGACGATGTTTTCCGGATAGCGGAATATGTGGTTCAAACCGCCCCACTGCGAGTAGGATGCACGCTGCGTGACCCGGCTGTTCATGCTGAAACCGTTCATGCAGATGTCCTGATACTTGTTGTCGTATCCTCTGGAACGGAAATAGGCAATGCTGAATGTGTAGGAGGTGTTGTTGACATACACATCTTGGGAGGAGTGCAGCAGACTGGGCACATAGTTTCCGCTGCCGTTCTCGCTCTCATCATCCTGTCCTTCACTGATGTTGGCAGAGGTGTTGTCGTCGTTCTGCGAATAGCCGCTGTATTTGGCGGTGGTATCCGTGACCGTGCCTTTTTGCTTTTTGTTTTTGCCTTTCCCGGTGGCATTGTCCTGGGCAAAACCCATGCTTACTGCCAGCAGAATGGCTAAGATCAAAAGTAAAGATTTCTTCATATTATGTATAATTTATTATTGTAATAAAAAGTTTGCAAAGATACAATTTTTTGTACTTTTGCCGCCCTAAGAAAGAACGATTATGGAAAATAGAATCTGCAAAGTTTTCAACAAGTCCGCCAATGCGCTTCCTGCCTATGAATCGCGTTACGCTTCAGGCATGGATTTGCGCGCTGATTTGGACGGAAGTGTGGTGCTCCAACCCGGCGAGCGCAAACTCATCCCGACGGGCCTTTTTATAGAATTGCCGGAAGATTGTGAGGCGCAGGTGCGTCCCCGCAGCGGTTTGGCTGTGAAACACGGCATCACTGTGCTCAACAGCCCGGGCACCATCGATGCTGACTATCGTGGCGAGGTCAAGGTGCTCCTCATCAACCTGTCGCAGGAACCCTTTGAAATCCAACCCGGTGAGCGCATTGCCCAGATGGTTGTGTCACGGTTCCAGCAGATGCAGTGGCAGGAGGTGGAGTCCGTGGACGACCTTTCCCAAACCGAACGAGGCGCCGGCGGCTTCGGCCATACCGGAAAATGATTTTCCAACATGTCAAAAGTGATGCCTCTGCCCAACATCACAATAAAAACCGTTTTTCGCAGTTATCAAAACCGATAATGAAATTTGTTGCTATGCGTAAATACATCACTCTGGTCGTCTTGCTTGTGTTGAGTGCCCTTGTTTTTGGCCAGCCCCCCAAGAAGACGCGTAATGTGGCCAAAACCGACGCTCCCGCTGTGAGCGCGCGCAAGGTTTCGGTGGATTTCACTTCAGGCCTAAAGTCTTATTATTCAGGTCATAATCCCGAAGCACTTAAAGTGTTTAATGGGATATTGCTGGATAATCCCAAACACGACCCGTCCTACTTCATGCTCTCCAAAATCTATATGGACCAGAAGAATTATGCCGATGCCAAAATGGCATTGCAGCAGGCCATGAAGTTGGATAAGAAAAATGTGTGGTACAAGGTGAACATGGCGAAACTGCTCTCCACCATGGGGGATGATGCGGCGGCCGCGAAACTGTGGGAGCAGATATGTAAAGAGGTAAAGAATAATGAATATTACCTCTATGCGCTCGCCGAATGTTATCTGAACCTTCAGAAAACCCAGAAGGTGATTGAAACCTACAACAGAATGGAGCAGATAATGGGCACCAACGATGAAATCACGCGCGTGAAGGCCTCGTTGTGGCTCTATATTAACGATGTGAAATCGGCGGTGGGAGAGTACGACGCGCTTATCGCCAAATATCCGCACAACGCCGACTATTATATCCAGGCCGGTATCATCTACCAAAGCAACAATATGCTCGACAAAGCGTATGATTATTATGTCAAGGCGCTTGAAATCACACCTGCAGATCCGCAGTTGAACATGGCGTTGGCTTCCTACTGGGAACAGAAACACCAGCCGGAAAAGGTGATGGAGTGTATAGCCCGTGTGTTTAACAATCCGGAAGTTCCTATAAGTGAGAAACAACCCTATATGCGCAGCTGCATGGCAGCGGCGGTGCGCTCCAAGAGCCAGTCTGACATCCAACGGGCGGCCAATATGGCGGAAACCCTCATCCAGACGCATCCCACAGAGTCGGAAGGATATGTGTGCAAGGCGCGCTTGAATGTGATGGTGCAGCGTTACGCCGAAGCACTGCCCCTGTATGACCAGGCACTGAAACTGGACAACACCTCTTTCGCTTTGTGGGAGGACTACTTCTATGTGATATCCAAATTGAACCAGTACAACAAAATGCTGCAGTATGAGGAGGAAGTCCAGGAACTGTTCCCTCAAAACGCAGCCGTCCTGTACCAACTAGGTTTGGCATACCTGCAGGAAAAGAATGCCGACAAGGCCATCGACTACCTCAAACAGGCGCTTGCCCTCTCGTATGAGTCCGACAAAAAGGCGCTGGTCAACAAAGCGTTGGGTGACGCTTATCAATTGAAAGGTGATGAGGCCACTGCCGATGCGTATTGGAGAAAAAGTAAAAAAATGTAGGACATCCTACATTTTTTTTTCGTATTTTTGCCGCCAATTAAAAATCAAAACATGGATAAGAATACTGTAATTGGATTGCTTTTGATTTTTGGACTGTTCATGGGATTCAGTTTCTATCAAACCCACAGAAACCAGAAGATTAGAGAAGAGCAAGAGAAGACGATGGCAGAGCAAGCTGCCAACCAAAAACAAGAACAAGAAACACTTTCTTTGGCCGACACGGTTGCCCAAACGGACACGACAGCTGTGAAGGAAACAAAATCCCCCGCACAAGTATTTTCAAACCCGCAGGTTTCCAATGAGGATGATTATGTGGTGGAAACCGATAAGGCGATTTACCGCTTCGGCAAAAAGGGCGGCTGCCTGAAGAGCGCCATACTGAAAGATGTGTACCGCTACACACCCAAAGGGGAAACCAAACAACCGCTTGAGCTCTTTGCCGACGGCACCAATGAGATGAGTATCGGCCTCATGCTCCGTGACCAGACGGAAATCTCCACCAAAGACTGTTATTTCATTACCGACACCGAAGACACATTGAAGGTGGACGGGAAAAACAATACGCTTATTCTCCGCCTTTACCCCAATTATAAGGGTGAGGCAGTGGAGTGCGGCATGCTGGACAACGCCTCCTACATCGAATACGCCTATTCGTTCAGCAACGAGGATTACCGTTTCGGATTCAAGATCCGTTTTGTGAACATGGAGGATTATCTCTATGCCAACAAGCATGATTATACGCTGGTTTGGAATGCCCAGCCGGAATGCGTGGAGAAAAACTATGAGTATGAGAAGAACATCACATCTGTCTATTATATGGACAATGTGAATGAGGTGGATAATTTGGATGAGCGCAAGGATGATAAGAAGGATTTCACTTCTCCGCTGAAATGGGTGTCTTTCAAACAGCAGTTCTTCACCACTTGTCTGATTGTGGATGACGAGCCGTTCCAGTCAGGAACCCTGTCGGTGAATGTTCCCGACAAATCGGAACAGTCGGTTTTGAAAAACTGCAATGCGGAACTCGACTTTGAGATCAAAGACCTCAATAAGGGCGACTTCGGCATGTCCATGTATGTGGGTCCCAACCAGTACAAGTTACTGAAGACTTATGGTATGAAACTGGAGCGTCAGGTGCCGCTGGGATGGGGCTTCTTCCTGTTGCACTGGGTGAACCGCTTTGTCATTATTCCGGTGTTCAACTGGTTGGAGGCATACGGTTTGAGTTACGGTCTTATCATTCTGATACTCACCATTTTCATCAAGATTGTGGTGCTTCCGGTCAGTTACAAGACATATATGTCATCGGCCAAGATGCGTG
>DGGS01000160.1:402-5881 GCA_002392325.1 Bacteroidales bacterium UBA3868 | reverse complement strand
CTTGCGCGTCTCGCGGAATGGTGCGTGGCACCCAGGTAAAAGAGGGAAAAATGGGCGGCAGAAAGTTGGTGCTGTGTTTGGAATGCCCTCTAATGCCGCCCATCTTTCCCAAAAACACTTCAGTGCGTGCACCATTCCGCCGTGAACATAGTGAACGGCGGAATCCAAATCAATAGATCATTATGTTGGGTCATCTTCTATATCATTACCAAAATAAATTAATCACTTCGATATATCACCTATAAAATAACCGAATCGTCCCGTTTAGTCTTGTTAATCCATCATTTTCCAATATTACTGTAGCTTCAGCAGATGCAAATTTCTCAGGTGAAGTCACAAATTTTCCTATTTTTGCATTCTAAATTTTGATTAAATGGATGCTATTGAAATTATCGGAGCATGTATAGGATTGGCGTATCTCTATTTGGAGTACAAGGCCAATGTGTGGCTGTGGCCCGTGGGTATTTTGATGTCGCTGTTCTATGTGGTGATTTTCTTCCACGGAAAGTTTTATGCCGATGCGGCGGTGTATCTGTACTACATAGGAGCCAATACGTATGGATTGGCGGCCTGGCTCCGGAGCTCCCGCAGTGGCTCGGATTCCAGTGCCTCTTCTCCGATTATCCACACGCCGAAAAAGCAAATACTTCCACTGGCGCTTGTGTCTGCTGCCCTGTGGTTGATAATCTTCCTGATATTGCACAACTTCACGGACAGTCCAATCCCCTGGGGCGACGCCTTCACCACCTCGCTCAGCATTGTGGCCATGTGGATGCTCGCCCAAAAACAGCTGGAACAATGGTTGCTTTGGGTGGTGGTCAACGCTGTGTCGTTGTGCTTGTACCTATGGAAAGGCCTGTATCCCACAGCCGTGCTCTATGTGGTCTATACCGTTGTGGCTGTGATGGGTTATTTCAAATGGAAAAAAGAAATGGGAGAACCGGTTACGGATGCGTCGCCAGATAGTGCCGAATAATGGCTTCCGGGTCACGAATGCTCTTTTGCAACCAGTCAAAATAGAGTGCCTCCCGTTCGTCCTCGCCCAGATGCCAGTCCACATCAGAATGGCGTAACCGTTCCGAAAAATTGGACAGGATGATGGCCGCCGAGTTGGAGATGTTGAAACTCTCCGTGAACCCGTACATCGGAATCAGGGCGTTGCAGTCGGCGTATCGCACGGCCTCCTCCGACAATCCGGTGAGTTCGGTTCCGAAAAGAAAGGCTGTTTTCCGGTCAATGGGCAGATCCTGAATGGTGGTTTTCTTCTCATCGGGCAAGGTGGCAACCACGGTGTATCCTTTCGCATGCAAATCGTTGATGCATTGTTTCATGTTGTGCTCCGCGTGCGGGTAATGGTGCAAGGTCAGCCATTTGTCAGCACCCATGCTGATGTCCTTGTGGATTTCAAATTCATTGCGGTTTTCCACAATGTAGGCGTCTTGGATGCCGTAGCATTCGCAGCTGCGCATTACCGCGCTGATGTTCTGTGTCTGGTAAAGGTCCTCCAGAACGACGGTGATGTGGCGGGTACGGTTGTTCAACACCTCTTCCAACCGTGCCTTACGTGGTTCGGTGACGAATTGGGACAGGTGCTCGATGAGTTTTCTCCGTGTTTCAGTATCTGTAATCTGTATCATAGTTTAGAAAAACAAAAAAGCCCTCCGAAAAGGGCTTTTTTATAATGTTGAGATTCAACAATTAGAATTTCAAGCCAGCACCCGGTTTGAATTTAACAACTTTCTTAGCGGGGATGGTGATAGCTTTGTTGGTTCTCGGGTTGTGGCCTTTTCTCTTAGCGCGTTGTTTCACTTCGAAAGTACCGAAGCCAACCAAAGAAAGTTTGCCACCCTTTTTCAAGGTCTCACCCGTAGCGCCCATGAAAGCGTCGAGAGCGTTCTTAGCTTGAACTTTTGTCAAACCGGCTTTTTCAGCCATTGCATTGATCAATTCACTTTTATTCATAACTTTTAATGTTTAAAAAGGTTAATGTGATTTTTATGGCGCAAATTTAATAGTTTTTGAAAAAAAACAACAGTTTTTTTCAAGTTGTGTGTTTTTTAACTATCCCTGTTTAAAACCGCAAAATATTCTTTTTAAAATTACACTAAAATAATCTCAATGTGTAATTTTCCCTTCTGAATCCTTGCAGGAAAAATGAGGTTTCAAGCCGTTTTTTGCCCTCTAATTGTAGTATTTCAACGGAAATGTCGTTGTTTTTAGTTGAAACAAACAAGAATTTGTCATCTTTCAGCGTGATTTCGCCAGGGCTTTTCGTGCTCTTTTCATCGGTGATGGAGCAGGCGAGGATTTTCACGGAAAGGTCTTTTCTCTCTTCGGGCGAGTTCTCCAGGAAGGTGATTCTGGAGAAGGCAGCGGGGTAGGGGGAGAGTCCGCGGATCTTGTTATAGATGTTCTCGGCGGTGTCGTCCCAGTTGATGAGCATGTCCTCTTTGAAGATTTTCGGGGCGGGTTTTAATGCACCATCTGCGTTTTGTGGCTTCGGCGCGTAGTTTCCGCTTCGCAGGTCCTCGAGTGTCTCTACGGCGATTTCAGCTCCGGCGCACATGAGTTTGTCGTGCAGCGTGCCTGCGTTGTCAGTGCGCGTGATGTCCACCTCCGTCTGCCGGATGATGGCGCCGGTGTCTGTGTGCTCGTCCAACAGGAAAGTGGTGACGCCGGTTTTGGTTTCCCCGTTGATGATGGCCCATTGGATGGGCGCCGCGCCGCGGTACTGAGGCAGCAGGGAGGCGTGCACATTGAAGGTGCCTTTCGGGGGCATCGCATACACCACCTTAGGCAGCATGCGGAAGGCCACTACCACAAACACTTCAGCATCAAGCGCTTGTAACTGCTGCACAAAGGCGTCATCCTTCATCTTTTCGGGCTGCATCAGAAACAGGTTGTGCTCCAGCGCATAGTTCTTCACATCGGAGAAATGTATGCGTTGTCCGCGTCCGGCGGGTTTGTCGGGCGTGGTGACCACACCTACCACGTCATGTCCGGCCGCGATGATGCGGTCAAGCACGGTGACGGCGAATTCCGGAGTGCCCATGAATACTACTTTCATTGTGCGGTGTGTTATTTGGACAGATTTTGTTTCAGTTCGAGCATTTTCAGGCAGCTTACGGCACCTTCCACACCCTTGTTGCCGTGTTTGCCGCCGGAGCGGTCCTCGGCCTGCTGCATGTCGTTGGTGGTGAGCACGCTGAAAATAGCGGGTTTGCCGTGTTTCAGTCCCACTTCCATGATGCCGTGCGCCACTGCTTGCGCGATGAACTCGAAATGGCGTGTCTCGCCTTGTATGATGCAACCTATGCAGATGACGGCGTCCACATCCGTGGCGCGGAACAGCATGTCGGCGCCGGAAGGCAGCTCATAACTGCCGGGCACGTGATGTACTTCAATGTTTTCTTTGCTGACACCCTGTTCTACCAAGGTATCATAAGCCCCTTTTAACAGCGAATCGGTAATGTGGCTGTTCCATTCACTAACCACAATACCGATTCGTAAGTCTTGAGCAGAATTAAATTTAAAAGGAGCGAACTCGGATAAATTCTTCTTCTTCTCGGTCATTATTTGGAAACTTTGGCCTGAGCTCTTTCCACATATTGGGCGATGCTCATCTTGTTGTATTCGTTGTAGAATCTGTTTTCAATTTCTTTATAAGCGTTAAGAGCGTCGTTCCATTTCTCTTTTCTCTCATACATTTGGCCCAATTTGAAGAGGGCGGTGGGAGCGTAGAGCGGATCTTTGCTCTTGGCGGCTTTCTGATAATATTTGATAGCGGTTGCTTCGTCGCCCTGCTCGTCGTAGAGGTCACCGATGGTCATCTGGCAACCGTACCACAGAACATCTTCTTTCTTTTTGAACTTCTTCAGATAGTCCATGGCGTTGTCCTTCTGGCCGAGTTTCAAGTAGCTGAGACCGGCGTAGAAGTTGGCGGTGTTGGCGGTGCGGGTGAGTTTGTAACCGTCAGCGATGGAGAGGAAACCGTCATTCTCGTCGTCACCTTCAAGAGCGAGGTTCAGCGAGGTGGTGTCGCCCAGCATGAACAAGCTGATGGGGCGCACGATTTGGGCGGATGCCTCAGCGTTTTTCTTCTGGATGTAGAAACGGTTGAAGGCGATAACCGCACAAGCGATAACCAGCAGACCGATAATCACACCGTAAATGATGTTCTGATATTTGTTGAAGAAAGCTAACGTCTTTGTTACAAAGTTCTCTTTTTCAGCTTCTTGGTTTACTTTCTTGGAACCTAATTTTTCGTTGTTTGCCATAATTCTTTTATTCTATTTTTTGAGGGCGCAAAAATACACTTTTTTTTGAAGAAAAGGACAGGTTTATTCCAAATTGTTTTTATTCGGCAGAATTTCCTTCAGCCAGTCGCGGAAAAGTCTTAGATAAGCTCTCCGGAAGATGTGCCGGAACATGTATTTGTCCTCGCTGGTGTTTTGAACAATCTCTTCGGGATGCGTTAGCGGCATGATCGGGTAGGCGTTGCGTTTGAGGCGGCGCAGTTTGCGCTGGTTGCCTTTCTCCTTGAACCCGATGTTGGTGGTCAGGTTCAGGTAGGGGGTGATGCTGATGCCCTTGTGCGCCCAGATATGCAGATTGTACTGGTAGTCCCAGTAGGTGGTGTTGAGTTTTTTCAGACTGGTGAACCGGTGGACCCAATATGCCTTGTGCTTCGTCCTTTTCATGTAAGGATCCACAATTTCCGGAAAGTCCGAGTTGTTGTACTGGTCCATGGAAAGCGTGAAGTCGTTCATGCGGTTGCGCCAGGTGGCGAACCCCCATGTGGAGGCGTAGGCGGAGAAGAAGTAGGAACTTCCTCCGTTCTTCATGCGCTTGCGATAGCGTATCCGGCTCCGGTGCCTCAAATAGGTGCCGCCGATGCTGAAAACACGTTCATCGTTCCTGTATTTGCTTAACAGCTCTTCACAATAGGGGAAGAAATCATAACTGGGAAGGGTGTCCTCAAAGAGAATGACGCCCTCTTCCTCCTTGCTGAAAAACCACCGTAGGGCGGTTTCAATCATCTTGTTCTTGCCAAGATGCTCTTCCTGCCACAAATGCTGCACTTGGCATGGCCATTCGGGCTGGATGACGCTTTGCGTCTGATAGACATGCAGACGGTCCAGCATGTTGCCGGGTTTGGGGCCGTCGCCGGCCACATAGAGCTGCATGGGTTGTACGGCCTTCAAAATCTGGAAGACCTTGTGCGTTTCTTCTACCCGATTGTAGAGGATAAGCAATACAGGAACCTTGAACATATTATTTTAAATTTAGCACAATTCGTGGATAACCAGACCGGAACGGAGTTTCGGCTCGAACCAGGTGGTCTTGGGAGGCATGATGTTGCCTGTGTCGGCGATGTCGATGATCTGCTGCATGGAGACAGGATACAAAGCGAAAGCCACTTTCATCTCACCGCTATCAACACGGCGTTTCAGTTCGCCGAGACCACGGATACCGCCAA
>DGGS01000160.1:0-324 GCA_002392325.1 Bacteroidales bacterium UBA3868 | reverse complement strand
CGGTGCGGAGGTCCTTGATGCCCAGTATCTTGTCAAGAACAAGATTGGAGAGGATGGTGACATCCAGAACACCAATGGGATCGTTGTCGTTGAAAGTGCCAGGCTTAGCGGTTAAACTATACCAAACACCCTCAAAGTACATGGAAAAGTTGTGCAGTTTGTTGGGTTTGTACGGGGTGCTGCTTTCGCAATGACAGGGCAGTTCACACTCGCATTTGCCGCCGTCCTTCGTACAGTCGCATTTGCACTCAATGTCGAAGTTCTCGGCCAGTTTGGCGAAAAATTCCTTTCCGTCCAAACCATTGAGGTCTTTCACCACACGGT
>DGGS01000130.1 GCA_002392325.1 Bacteroidales bacterium UBA3868 | reverse complement strand
CGATAGTTTTCTCAATAAAATTTTTTCTTAAAAAAGTTTCAATAAAATTTAAATTTTTATTGAAATATTTATATTTTTGCCGCATGAAAACAAAATTCGATTTTACAAGCGGCGAATGGGTGGCATCGTTGGTGCTATTGGCCTTTACTCTAAGTTGTTATCTTTTTTACTATCTGTATGATGGTGAAACAACATTGGATACGGATGTGAAGGCGTATGCTTCTGTATTTGAGGAATTTAATCTGAAACAAGAGGCCTTGCGTGATTCTGTGGAGCGCGCCCGGCAGCAGTTGTACGCTTCAAACCGAAGGCAGAATGGTTATGGGGATACGATACCTAAAAACGGCAAAGCGGGCAAGCAGCCGATGTATGAGATTGTGAGGATCAATATCAACCGTTGCGACTCCACGGATATTACGGTAGTGCCGATGTTTGGGGCCAAGCGGGCGGCGAAGCTGGTGGAATACCGCGATCGCCTGGGTGGTTTTTACTCGTTTGCTCAATTGCAGGAAGTGTATGTGCTCCAAGGCATTCCGATAGATTTGTTGGAAAAGTATTTTGTGCTTCATGCGAATGAGGTGCGCAAAATCAACATCAACACTGCCACATACGCGGAGATGGTACGGCATCCCTATTTTGACGCCTATTTGACGAAAACGATACTCAATTATCGGAGCAAGAATGGGGAAATTACCTCTTTTGACGAGTTACAGCGCATCACGCATGCCTATCCGGAACTGATGGACAAGTTGCGACATTATGTCACATTCTGAAGAGTAAAACGCTTGTTTGGAATGTTTTATGGAAGATACAGATTGGAGTCGCCGTAGCTGAGGAAACGGTAGTCGTGTTGCAGGGCGTGCTCATAGATTTTGTGCCATTCATTGCCTACGAAGGCGGAGATGAGCAGCAGGAGCGTGCTTTGCGGCTGGTGGAAATTGGTGATGATGCCTTGTGCCATTTTGGGTTGGTAGGTGGGCAGGATGATCAAGCTGGTAGCGCCGCGTAACAGGTCTGTGTTTTGTTCCTGCAAGTGCCTCCGGAGGGCGATGAGGGATTCTTCCACAGTGACGGTTCGCAGGTCAGCATCGTCGTAGATCTCCCATTGGCTGACGGTGAGTGGGTTGGGGCGTATCAGGTGCAACTTTGCGCCCATGATGAACAATGACTCAAGTGTGCGTGCGACGGTGGTACCCACCACCACGCATTTCTTGTCCTGGCTCCGGAGCAGGTGCTCGATGAGGGCTTCGGTGATGACGACTTTCTCCTCATGCATATAGTGCTCACCGATGGTTTCGCTGGTGACGGGTTTGAAGGTGCCGGCACCCACATGGAGCGTCACGAAGTCAGTGTCGATGCCCTTTTCTTGCAGACTGTCAAACACTTCTGGAGTGAAGTGGAGGCCGGCGGTGGGGGCGGCCACGGAGCCGTCGTGCTTGGCATAGACGGTCTGGTAGCGTTGCTCGTCGTTGGCATCGGCGGCGCGTTTGATGTAGGGTGGGAGAGGAATTTTACCGTAGTGCTCCAGCCATTCGGCGAAGGAAACGGTGTTGTCATCCCAGCGGAAGGTCACCTCGAAGGTGCTTTCAATGTTTTCGCCTTTGGTGGCGGTCACGGTCACCTCTTTGCCGTTAATGGGTACGATAATCTGCAAAGGGTGTTTCCATCGTTTGGCGTTGCCCACCATGCATTTCCATACCACCTCGCCGGTTTGGGCGAAGGCGGTGGCGGGGTCGTTGGTGGGGCGCAGGGGCTCCAGGCAGAATATCTCGATGGCCGCGCCGGTGAGGTTGTGCACCAGCAGGCGCGCGTGTATCACTTTGGAGTTGTTGAAGATGAGCAGGCAGTTGTCGGGCAGGAAGTCGGCCAGGTGGTCGAAGCGGCTGTCGGTGATGTTGCCGTTGCGGTACACCAAGAGTTTGGAGTGGTCGCGTTGCGCTGCCGGGAAGAAGGCGATTCGCTCTTCGGGCAGGTTGTAATTGAAGTCTTCTATTCTAATATCGCGTGGTTCTGTCATAGCGGCGGCAAAAGTAAGAATAAAAATCGACCGATGTGTCCAACCAAAAGAAAAAAAGTGTACTTTTGCAGCCGCAAAAACGGGATATAGCGTAGTCCGGTTATCGCGCCTGCTTTGGGAGCAGGAGGTCGCCTGTTCGAATCAGGCTATCCCGACCAGTTCTATTGAAACTGCGATGGTTCCGTAGCTCAACTGGATAGAGCAGCTGCCTTCTAAGCAGCAGGTTCTGCGTTCGAGTCGCAGCGGAATCACACTTAAAAACAAGCACTTACAGCAATTGTTGTAAGTGCTTCTTTTTTTGTGGTGGACTAATAGTGAACTAATGATTCTGGAGGTCAGTTATTTCGGGTCATTTTTATGGGTTTTCAAGTGCTCCGTTTTGATCATGGAACCAATTGTACATTATACATTGTTCATTGTGCATTGTTTCTGATGCGGAAATGAGGAGGTTGGTGGTGGGTAAATGAGAACTGAAAGTGAATTTGTTTGGTGGTAATAAATAATAATCGATGATTTTGTTTGGCTGTATTGAATAAAATTGTATTTTTGCCAAAAAAGTATTAGAATATGGCTGTCACAAGAGAAACATTCCGCATCCTGATCAAAGAAGGGCAAGAAACTCTCAAAGAGGTTGAACTCTATAACCGTCCGTTTGAATTTGAAGAAAACGGCAGATATGTATTGGTAGGCATACGTCAGGCGGGAAAATCCTACATGCTTTACAAACGCGCCAAACAATTTATAGGAGATGGTCATTTGTCGGAAGAAATAGTCTATATTGACTTTGACGACGAGCGTCTTTTGGGTATGACAGCTAATGATTTTGATTTGATTCTTCAGGCATACGCTTCCGCATACAACCAAAAACCTCTTCTCTTTTTTGACGAAATTCAGAATGTGGAGGGTTGGGAACACTTTGCGCGACGTTTGGCCAATCAAAAATATCAAGTTTTTATTACTGGTAGCAATGCCAAAATGCTCAGCCGGGATATCCAAACCACACTCGGAGGGCGATTTGCGGAAGCAACGATTTATCCATACTCATTTTCGGAGTTCTTGGAAGCTCAGAACATCCATTTGGAAAAAGAATGGCAGTTCGGAAAGAAAAAGTCCGTTGTGCAACAACAATTCACCCAATACCTGAAATGGGGAGGATTCCCCGAACTTCTGTTATATCGCAACAAACGTCATTGGTTGAATGACCTTTACGAAAAAATCGTGCTTGGTGATATTATCCTGCGCAATAAAGTGAAAAACGAAATGGCATTGCGGCTTGCTGTCAAACGGCTGGCAGACAATATCTCACAACCTATATCCTATAACCGGATTGCAAATCTTGTGAAAGGAACGGGGGTCAACACGTCCGTGGCATCTGTAATTGATTACATCCGGTATGCCCAAGAAGCCTGCCTTGTATTTACCCTTTCCAATTTCGCATCAAAATTTGTTGAGCGAGAGACTGTTAAAAAGCATTATTTCACAGATAATGGGCTGCTCAGTATCTTCTTAACGGAAGATATTTCTTCGCTTTTGGAGAATTTATGCGCTATTCACTTGTATAAACAATACGAGAAAGAACTGTTTTATTACAATAAACGTATCGAAGTGGATTTTTACATTCCCAAAAAGCGTTATGCTGTGCAAGTTTCCTTCTCCATTGCAGATGAAAGTACCCGAGATCGTGAAATTGAGGCATTGAAAAAATTCAATAATCTGGAAAAGCTTGAACGATTGGTGATTGTCACATACGATGAAGAAGACACAATAGAGTTGGAAGACAATCAAAAAATAGAGGTGATTCCTGCTTGGAAGTGGCTGTTGGAATAGATTTCTACGCCTACGGGCGCAAAATCTGTATCCACGGCTTCCTGCAGCGTGAGGTGCGGGAAATGAAACTGCTGGTGGAGGAGATGTAAGGTGAATTACATAAAGTATTTACGGAGGCAGAACAAACCGTACCCAATTTATGATTGTGCAATATTTTTTTTCAATTTGCGTTATAATTATTCTTAATATTTGATTTGTAATGCAACAATCTTTTAAAAATATGAGCATGATGACTTTCTTCAGGCGTCTTTGTTGCCTGGTTGCGGTAATTGCCGGACTCTCTCTGTTTCAGGCGAATGCGCAGTTTACCATTGGAGTGAAAGTGGCTGGTAATGGCACGAACTACAAAGATCTCAGCAGTCTTGCCGCTGGCGCTGACGCAGGCATCTTTATGCGCATCGGCGACCAGTTTTATTTCCAACCCGAGGCCTGTTATTCGTTCAAACGCTCCAAAATCAATAATCCCAGCTCTTTTGTGAGCGAGGTTCAGCAAAATACTGAACTCAGACAACATTTTATTGATGTTCCGGTTCTGCTCGGTTACAATTTCATTAACAAGGAGAACTTCAAGGTGCATCTGTTTCTGGGTCCCCGCTTCGGTTTCCGCATAGGTAGTAATTTGAAGGATATAGACCCGCTCTTGGATGAGAATGGCAACTTGCAGTGGGCCGGACAAGTCGGCTTTGGTTTCGATTTCTGGCGTTTCACCCTGGATGCCCGCTACGACTTGGCGTCAGACAAGTTGTTCAATAAATTGAAAGACGGACAATCGTCCGGTAATTCGTTTACGCAGCACACGATAATCGTGTCTTTAGGAATAAAATTCATCAAATAGTCGTTTTTTTTTCGAAACACACCCAAGGTTCCGATTATTTTTTTCGTTATTCATAATGAGTGAGCACGAGAATGCAAGAATAGTTCGCTGGTTGGAGGGTTGCCGTAAAGGAAATCCAAGAGCGCAGCAGAAGCTGTTCAAACATTTCTACAGTCCCATGCTCCGGCTCTGTATGCGCTATGCCGACAGTACCGATGAGGCGGAGGATATGCTCAGTGAAGGGTTCTTGAAAGTGTTTTCTAACCTTGACAAATATGAAAACACAGGTTCTTTCGAATCGTGGATGAAACGGGTGATGCTCCATGCGGCCCTGGACTTCCGGCGCAAGTACAGTCCGAAAGCCGAACTGACCGACATTGCCGAGGTGGCTGAAACCGACCGCATCGGGTACGATGTGAATACCGCCATCGGAACGATGTCTTCTGAGGCCATCATCTCGCTGATTCAGCAGCTGCCGCCCATGACACGCACGGTGTTCAATATGTTCGTGTTCGACGGTTTCTCCCACAGTGAGATCGCACAACAGCTCAATATCAGCGAAGGCACATCGGCATGGCATGTCAACGCGGCGCGCACCCGCCTCAAAAACGAGATTTTTAAAATGAATAATGAATAATATGGCAGATTTTGACCAATTGATAAAAGATAAAGTTGAAAAGGCGGAGTACTCCTACAAACTGTCCGCTTGGAAACGCTTTGCCAAACGCGCGGGATTCAAGACTGGCGTGTCCGCATGGATTGTTTCGATGGTTGCGGTTGTGGTGGTTTCTCTGACGGTCGGAGGAATAGCGTTCTGGAATTCAAAATCCAAAGCCCAAGAATCAGAATACACGATCCAGCAACCCAACGCTCCAATTTCTAATGCTGAATCCGGAATCCAAAATCCAGAATCGGATGACCAACAACCTGAAACTGATCCCCAACAACTAACGCCCAACGCCCAACTTCCCAATTCCCAAAGCCAAAAGTCCAAAGCCAAAAGTCCAAAGCCAGCAGTTAACAGCCAACAGTCAGCAGCGAATAGTCAACAACCAACCCCCAACGCCCAGCAACCCATAGTCAATAGCCAAAAGCCAAAGACCAACAGTCAGCGCACGATCTATGGTCCTCCGGTGGAGTTGAATGTGGATACAATCACGCAAATGGTGCCCACCGACGAACAGTTGCGCCAGGGCAATAGCCGTATCTTTTAGCTTTTCTTCCCCTTTTTGTTCTCGGGAGTGATGGTGACGCGACGGTTAGAGTTGTCGTTCATCACTTCTCGCACCAGTTCCGTGACCATTTGTTTCAGTTCTGTCACAAACTGTGCCGCATTGTATTTCTGTTGCTCGATTTCGCGCAGTTTCTTTTCCCAAATGCCGGTCAGTTCGGCACTTTTCAGCAGTTCCTCATGGATGAGGTCTATCAGTTCGATGCCCGTCGGTGTGGCCACGAGCCGTTTCTTCTCGCGACGAATGTAATGGCGCTTGAAGAGCGTCTCGATGATTCCCGCTCTCGACGAAGGACGCCCGATGCCGTTCTCTTTCATGGCAGCCCTCAGCGCCTCGTCCTCCACAAACTTTCCGGCCGTCTCCATGGCGCGCAACA
>DGGS01000152.1 GCA_002392325.1 Bacteroidales bacterium UBA3868 | reverse complement strand
AGCATCGACTGCACATTCTTGCCGTAAAACGGGGCTTCTATGGCCAAAATATCCGGATGATACTGCTCAATCAACGCGTTCATCTTCTCGTAGATAAACTTCAGCTTCGCATAATGGTCAGTCAGCTTCTTCATCTGTATCACACTGATCACCTCCACATCCGATTTGTTGAGCTGCGTGTTCAGAATGGCATAACCCATCACATTTGTACCTGGGTCAACACCTAAAATCTTATGACTGATACCTTCGCTGTCCATATTATTTCTCAAAAACAAGCAGTTTCTCGTTGTAATCAATCACAGCCCTGTGCGCCACCAGAAAATCATTGCCCAAGATCACATGGACAGGTTTCCGATGCAACCGCTGATAAGCCAAATTAATATAGGTGAAATCCAGCAAGGCCATGTGCTCATAACATTTCATGCGGAAACGACCCAAGCGAAAATCAGGAATATCGGCAATGCGGACCTCAAAATCATCACCGCCGATACCCGCTGTAACACCATCATGCACAGAGGTTTGCAATTCAGGAAGAAGCGTGCGCGCATATTCCGCATCCATACAAGTGCGCGAGGCACCCGTGTCCAATACCATGCGGATAGGTTTGCCTCCGACTGACCCTTTCACTAAAGTATGATAGTCACCACACTCCAATTCCACAATATTGAGTTTTACCTTATACATAATCTTACTGATAACACATCCCAACTGGTTGCAAGCACAACAAACAACTGTATAACAAACCTTTACAACCAGTGTTTTTTAATGAAGAAAACAACCAGGAACACCAAAATCAGCACACATATACCCATCACAATCCAAAAGGCGAAAGGCGATGAGGCGAAAGGCAACGCCACATTCATACCATACAAACCGCTGATGAAGGTCAACGGAAGCACGATAGTGGATATGATAGTGAGCATACGCATAATCTCGTTCGTTTTGTTGGTCTGCATCGAATCGAATGTGCTGGAGAGGCCATCAACCAACTCGCCATAGTCTTCAATCATATCCCACATCTTCTGGTAGAAGTCGAGGATATTGCCCCAGTAATCTTCCATATCATCGGCAAAACCCTTAATCTCACCAGACTCGAATTTATTGAAGAGGCGCAATTGCGGGCGGAACATGGTGTTCATCTGGATGATGTTCTTACGGAAGCGGGAAATCTGCTCAATCAAATGTTCCGATTTGCTATTGAACAATTCGCGATTAATATAATCAATTTCCGTGCCCATCCGTTCCACCAACAAGAAGGTTTCCTTCATCATACGGTACAATATATGATACAAAACAGCATCACTATTACCGCTTATGTCATCCTCATCCTCCGGTTCTGGATTAATTTTCGTGTAGTTGAAGAGATCTTGGACCACATAATGGGAGTTTCCGACGGTAATCAGATAATCCTGGCCCCAGAAAATCTTCGTCTCTTCGGTTTTCACCAATTGTGTACGCTTGTCCATCAACGGGAAATGGAGCACGAGGAAGTAATAATCGTCGTACTCATCTATTTTGGGACGCTGAACAAAGCTGGAGCAGTCTTCAATATCCAAAGGGTGAAAGTGGAAGTTATCCCGTAAGAAATCTAAATCCTCAACTGTGGGATTGGTGATATGGTGCCACTTGAAGGTACCGAAATTGATGGTATCAACCATTTATAACCTCCTTTCTACTATTGGATTAATACTGACAAAGACTACATCTTAGTGTTCGTTTTTTAAGCTTGCAAAAATACAAAAAAAGCGAAAATAATTTATTTTTGCACCAAATTTAAATTTGAATGAAAAACTATCTGTTTCCTCTACTGTTCTTCGCTACTATCGTCATCGCCATTGGGTACTTGTCTCGGCGCACCGCTTTCATTTTTGGGTGCAAACCAACCTGGTTTTACATCGGATACACCCTATTGTTGGTCGCCACCTTTGTATTCACCTTTGGCGGGGCCTCTGCTTGGACAAACAATGCCATTTGCCACATTTTGTTCTGCATTTTCAGCACTCTATTAGGAGTATTGCTGTATCTGCTCCTAATCATGATAGTCGTGGACATTGTGCAATTGTTCGCGCACTTTTCCCCTCGGATATTTGGGACCATTGTGAGCATTCTTACCACAGTTATTTGCACCGGCGGCATAATCAACGCGTTCACGCCTCGACTCACGCCTGTGTCTGTGGAACTGCCCAACTTGCAACAACCTGTGCGCGCCGTACTGCTCACTGACACTCACTTGGGACATTTCCGCGGACAGCGGCATCTGCAAAAAATAGTCCAAAAGGTCAATGCGGCCAACCCCGACATCATCTTCTTCACCGGCGACTGTTTTGAGAGTTCCTACAACCTCAACTTAAGGACTTTAGAACCGCTGAAACGACTGGGTGCGCCCGTCTATTTTGTGGCCGGCAATCACGACGGTTATGTGGGTACGGATTCCGTTAAGGCGTTGCTGCGGCAAGTAGGCGTGCATGTTTTGGAGACGGAGACCGTGGAAGACCACGGCCTGCAGATTGTGGGTTTGGACTACATGCGCGCCGATGAGCAGGACGGCAATTCCATGCACGCGCCCGTGGGCAATGCCACTATCGAATCCGTATGTAAAGAGCTGATACACAAAGGCGATCTGCCACTTGTGGTACTGCATCACAACCCTTGCGGCGGCCAATACTTGGAGAAAGCCGGGGTGGATCTCTACTTGGCTGGCCACACGCACGGCGGTCAGCTTTACCCGCTCATCTGGATCAACGACCGACTCTTCCAGTTCAACCGAGGATTATACCGTCTGTGCAACATGCAGGCATACACCTCCTGCGGCACGGGCACCTTCGGCCCACCCATGCGTATCGGCACAAGGAGCGAGATTACGGTGATGGAGATGAAAGGAAAATAAGGGTGCATGGGGTGAAAGAGGTGAAGGAGGTGCATAAGAAAAAAGGAGGAAAGGAGGATGAAGAGGAAAATAAGGGTACATGGGGTAAAAGAGGTGAAGGAGGTGAAGGAGGTGAAAGGGGTAAAGTGTTATAAATTTGATTTACAATTGGTTAGTTGAATCATGACAAAGGAAAAGATAAACAAAACCAACGCCTGTCGTATTCTGGACCAGAAAAAGATTGAATACGAGCTGATTCCTTACGAAGTGGATGAAAACGACCTCGGCGCACATCACATTGCCGACCAATTAGACGAAGATATTGATCAGGTATTCAAGACTTTAGTATTAAAAGGCGACAAGACCGGACATTTCGTGTGCGTGATTCCGGGCAACGAGGAGGTGGACCTGAAGAAAACCGCCAAGGTGACGGGCAACAAGAGTTGCGACCTCATCCCAATGAAGGAGTTGCTGCCGTTGACGGGCTACATCCGGGGCGGCTGCTCGCCCGTGGGCATGAAGAAGCCCTTCCCCACTTACATACACGAAACCTGCGAGCTGTTCGACTACATCTATGTCAGCGCGGGCGTGCGCGGGCTGCAGTTCAAACTAAACCCACAGGATTTGATTGCCGCGGTGGGCATGACCGTGGCGGATTTGACATAGGTCACACCATACATTTGACGATTCTAATATCCAACTTTGTTGCTTATCACCGCCACACCGCAAAGCAATAGAAACCGTAACGCGTGTCCATGTCGGCGGGCACAAAGAAACGGAGGAATTGGAGACCCCAATCCGCAACACTTTATTCTAAATCATCTCTATCCCTTACAATATCAAGCATCTCCGCTGGTGTTACCACAATTGGTACTTTGGGGAAATGTTTGATATTTCCAGTCACGAGATACGCTCCTTCTTTGGACAATGCCACTTCATAGAATACTGCATCCTCAGTATCAATAAATTCTTCTATGGCTTTCGTTCTCGGGAATGGAATACCGCATTCTAAAATCATTTCAATCATATTGGCAATGTCATGCTCCCGTAAATTGAATTTGCTTCGATGAAGGACTGCATCGTATTCAGCAATAATTTCATAATTAAAAATGGGTATGATATTACCATCTGCCACTTTCTCCATCACTTTCACAGTTGGAGATTCTGAATTGTTTGTAATCATGGCTGATACCAGTACATTGGTATCAAAAACAGCATAATGTTTCATTGTTGATTTCTTGTTTTCCTGATTTCATCGTTAATATTCTCTAATGAGAGATCGGGCGTATTGCCTGCCTCCGCCCACGCACGCATATTGCGGAATGCGGCAATGCGTTCTGCCGAAGACTTCTCCTCGCTCGCACATATTTCGAACGGAATGCGGCGCCGTTGCACTACTGCTCTGGCAAACACATTTATGGCAGTATTGACACTCATACCGAATTCTGCACATAAGGCATCAAACATGGTTTTAAGTTGTGAGTCCATCCTCACAGTCATAGATACTTGCGACATTTTGAATCATTTTTAAATTTACGCCACAAAGATATAAATTTATTTCAATAAGACATTAAAATGATTGAAATATTTAAAAGACAGAAAAAGAAGTTGAAAGATTGGGAAACTGAGGGTCGTTCTATTCAGGAATCCATATATCTAAACTCTCACCGCCACACCGCAAAGCAGTAGAAACCGTAACGCGTGTCCATGTCGTCGGGCACAAAGAAACGGAGGAATGGGACACCCTCCGGGGCGATATAGTTATCCAATGTGAAAATATTACTACTTGTCGTGAACTTGAAGTTGCGCACTTTCAATTGCTGAACCAGCATTGATTCCGCCACTCGGTCGCTGCGCCAGCGGCAGTAAGCTGCGGCCTGTTCGGGCGACACGCCCAAGACCGGCCGATTGCGGAATTGGGGATGATTTGCATAGACTACCGCGATGGAGTCTGGCATCAGCGCACGCGCCGCTGACAGATCGAGAATGGATGACTGGTACTGTTCCGACTCTTTCCCATAAGTCTTTTCCAACCACCATTGGTACTCCAACCAGTCCACATTCAAAACATATGACTTGTCGCACAGGGTTTCGCCTACAAACGGCGTCAGGTTCACATTTGCAGCCACTTTCTGCTGCATTTTAGGGGTAAGTTGCTGCGCAAAAGACGCATGAAAACACCCCACGCACAACAAAAACAGAAATATCGGTCGGAATTTCATAGGGTAAGGTTTTAAAGGTTTATATTATTACAAACGAAAAAAAAGGCGGTAATCTTGGGTGGGTTCAACTATCAACCTTGTTTAACTTTTCCGCGCCTCATATAGTTGTATCTGTTTTGGATACGCTAATAGTATCTGTATTAGATAATATAAAGTATTGATTATGCGCCTAGTAGTTGTATTTTTGCTAATTAATTCATATTAGAATAGTTATATACACTTGGCAAAATAAAATGAAGAACTTTTATCACAAGAAAATCCTCGTTACTTTAGCACTTTTGCTCATTATTCGCATCGCTTCGGCACAGATTGAAACGATGTCCGGCTTTGTGGCTGGCAGCAGCTTGGCCGAAAGCGGAAACAGCACTTACGTTGTGATGGGTGAGACATTTACCGGGAAAGCAATCGGTGGAGGACACGAACTCTCAATGGGGTTAGCCCAAGCTCAGTTAGAGCAAGAGATGATTGAGGCCACCGTAAATTACGGAGACGGCTATAGTGGATCTGGTTTCTCCTACCCCACAACAACCCCACCCGGCACATACGAGGGATCGATTTACGAAGTGCACGGCGGAAACTATCAATATGATCTTCTCAAGAAGTTGAAACTGATAGTGAAAGCTTTCGTTTCTTGTGGCGAAATGGTTTATGACGGCGACCACAACGACTACCCCACAGTTGCGGTTGCCGGATATTGTTGGACACAGAAGAACCTTAAGGCCAAGCACTACCCCGATGGCATCACTGAAATCAACAAGGCGCTGGTTTACAAATCCGAAATGTATCCAAATGAAGCGGATAACGAAACCACTTTCGGACGATTATACACTTGGTTTTCTGCCGTAAACGTTCCTGAAAACAGCACAGTGGCCCCCACCGTGAATGCAAGTGGTTTTGTTCAGGGTATTTGCCCTGACGGGTGGCACATTCCAACAGAGACAGAAATAAATGCGCTGCTTACGCTCCCCGCCGAAGACATCCGCAGCACGGATCTGTGGTTGGCCCCCCACGCAAATACCAACAGCACCCTTTTCTCCGCACTACCAGCCGGTTTCTATAACTCAAGTGCCAATAGGTTTGAAAATCTTTTAGGAACAACGGGATTTTGGACTGCCAATGCCAGTCCACACACCACTAACTTGTTAGTACTGCAACATTTCTGCGATTCTCCCCTGCTGCAGGAGAACAATTCCGCGGACGGATGGAGCGTAAGGTGCGTGAAAAATTACTGAAAACGGCATTATAAACCATTATTTTCCATTGCATAATTATAAAAAAACAACAATATGAAAAAAATTTCCATTTTTTTGACAATTCTTCTTTTTTGTGCAACGAGTATATTTGCTCAAAAGATAAGTTTCCAAGCGGTGGTGCGTAACAACGCCAACGAGTTGGTTCCTAACACCACGCTCACCGTGGCGGTAAGTGTACTGGATGCCTCCAACAATGTGCAATATTCCGAAAACCACACAGGTGTGCAGACCAACCAAAATGGGTTGCTTTCCTTAATGGTTGGCGACGGCACGCCTACCAGTGCCACAACAATGGCCGATGTGGTTTGGAGCGGTGCCAGCATACGGACCGTTATCACGCTGCCGGGTGGTGCAACCATAACGAACACAACACCGATAAATGCTGTTCCATACGCTTTATCTGCAGGAAACGTTGATCCTGCTGTGATTGCTGATGCCATTGCCGACCATCTTGCCCATCACAGCGTTGGAGGCGAAGACAATGTCCAAGCCGACTGGGAGGAAACCGACCCGACCAGCGATGCGTATATACAACACAAACCCACCCTCTTCGACGGCGATTACAACTCGTTAAGTAACAAACCGACCATCCCCACCGTACCATCCAATGTGAGCGAGTTCAACAACGATGCAGAGTATGTCACCACAACGCAGCTGAACGCCGCCAACTATATTACTGCCGCGGACGTACCCGCACAGGTGAACGCCGATTGGAACGCCACGGGTGGCGCAGCGCAAATTCTCAACAAACCGACTCTTGCCACGGTGGCCACGTCAGGCAGTTACAATGACCTCTCCGACAAGCCGACTATTCCCACCGTGCCTGCCAATGTCAGCGAGTTCAACAATGATGCGAACTATGTCACAACGACACAACTGAACGCCGCCAACTATATTACTGCCGCAGACATTTCCGAACAGGTGAACGCCGACTGGGACGCCACGAGTGGCGCGGCGCAGATTCTTAACAAACCGACTATTCCCACTGTACCTACGGATGTTAGCGAGTTTAACAATGATGCGCAATACGTAAACAACAGCACCTGCGACACTATAGATTTTTGTTCATTGGTAACGCTTGTCAACCAACTACAAACTCAAATAAAACAACAAAACAGATTAATTGATTCATTGAACTCAGCTCATACAGATGGCATCCCTTGCCCTGGCTCTCCTACTGTTACAGATTATGATGGAAATGTATATGCGACAGTGAAAATAGGTTATCAATGTTGGATGGCAGAAAATTTACGCACTACACATTATGCTGACGGAACAGCGATACCCTTAAACGTTGGTCAAATTTCTTCCACAGTCCCTTACCGATACTATCCGAACAATGATAGTGTAAATGTTAAAGATTACGGATATCTATATAATTATAAAGCAGCAATATCTGATGGTGCCGTCAATTCAACTGCAGACAATAATCCTTCTGGCAAACAAGGAGTTTGTCCGACAGGTTGGCACATGCCTTCTCGATCAGAGTGGAATCAAATGTTCGATTATATTAATGGTAATCCTAATGGCATTGGATATAAATGTGACGGGAGCAATAGATCTTTTGGGAAAAGCCTTGCAGCACAAGAGGGTTGGGAACTCAATACAACAGAATGCTCAGTCGGGTACAATCAAGAAAGCAATAACCTCCTCGGTTTTAATGCTAGGCCTGCTGGTTATTACAGCAACTCATCATCGAATCATTTTCCTGATTTTAACAAAAGAGCAATATTTTGGCATTGTACTTATGGTGATAATGGACTTTTTTTTATTCAGTATAACTATAAAAACATCGGTCAGCTGTCTTCTTATCCATCTACTACTACCCCTAGTGGTTATTCTGTCCGCTGTGTCCGAGATTATAATGGCAGTGGCACAAAATAGTAAGTATCAACAATATGCACATTGAACAAATCATTTTTTAATTAACCAATACAAATATTTATGAATACGTTATCATTAATATCTGTCTTGATGGTTCAAGTAAACGCAGGGATTGTCTCAAGTGTGGTTTTGGCTGTTGTAGCTGTAATCAGCTTCATCTTCGGCATATTCCAATACCGTATGCGCAAAAAAGAGAAGCGGAGTGAAGTTCTTACAAATCTGATGGCCGACTTTAGAAATGACTCCGATATGCAATCTTTTCTTCAAATGATAGATTATGGGGAATCCTGGTATGGACCTCAGTTCCATAACGGCCCAATAGAAACAACAGCGGACAATACCTTCCAATTTTTTGACAATATATTGCAAAATAAAGAAAATCGGTCTCTTCAGGAAAATGATTTCACTTTTTTCAAATACTACATTGACAGAATTGTCCGAAACGAAGACACTTTAACCTACTTTTATAATCTCTACCAATTCACAAAGCTGGTCAATCAGGATTTTCCATATCAGCGATTGGTGAACTATGCGAAAAAAAATGGATTCTTGAATGCAGAAGAGTTCGAAAAACGCGATTCTTCTTTGTTTAAAAAAGTGTTGAATTTCTAACAAATAGTACAATTTCAAAACAAGTAATTGCAATAACAGCCTGTCGTTTGAAAAGAAATGGATCGTTTTCTATTGCACAATCAAACGTCAGGCTTTTTTTGTATCTTTGCCGCTCATCTTAGTGTTCAACAAATCTTATGATTATAAGACAATAATAGGCAGATAACAGATATTCATACGGCGTTTTCGCTTTTCTTTGGCAGACTGAAATCGGGAAAATTCAATCATCCTACCACAAAAGAAAGTAGAAACGTCCGCGGTAGTTTACCGTGGACTTTCTTGTTTGTGGTAATAGGTTTTTCCCGAACCTCAGTCTCCAACATGAAGTTCGCGGTTTTTTTATGGGAACAAAGAGCACCTATTCGGGGAATTTCCACATCGGGCACCTCATCGAGGAGCAGCTCCGGCGCGACGAGCGCAGCGTGAGCTGGCTCGCCCGCCAGATTCCATGCACCCGCAAC
>DGGS01000120.1 GCA_002392325.1 Bacteroidales bacterium UBA3868 | reverse complement strand
TGGTGGTGATCATGATGACGCCGTTTGCAGCACGGGAGCCGTAAAGGGCGGCTGCGGAAGCGTCCTTAAGGACGGTCATGGACTCGATGTCGTTGGGGTTGAGGGAGGAAAGGGTGCCGCCGAAAGGCACGCCGTCAACGATGTACAGCGGGGAGCTGGAAGCGTTGATGGAGCCGGTACCGCGGATCTGGACGGAAGCGCCTTCACCAGGCTGGCCGGAGCCGGCGGTGGTGGTGATACCTGCTACCATACCTTCCAGAGCCTTGGATACGTTGGCGACGGTACGCTTCTGGAGGCTCTCGCTCTTGACGGTTCCGGCGGAACCGGTGAACGAAGACTTCTTGGCGGTACCGTAAGCAACGACGATGGACTCGTCGAGGTTCTCGGTGTCGGGATCAAGGGAAACGTTGATCACGCCGCGTCCGTTTACCTGCTCGACCACGGTCACGTAACCGACCGCGGTGAACTCGAGTGTCGCATTGGACGGAGCATTGATGGTGTACGCACCTTCTGCATCGGTGTAGGTACCGGTCATCGTGCCCCTGATCGCGATGGATGCAAACGGGACGCCTTCCCCTGTCGCAGAATCCTTGACAGTTCCGCTCACGCGCATGTTCTGTGCGGAGAGGGATACTGCCAGAAGCACAAACAGAGTGCTGAGGAACAGTTTTGCTTTTTTCATAAGCGTTGCGATTAATTAAACAAAAATATTGAACTGATTTCTCGTATATAGTTGCATTTCATAAACCCTATCCGCATCTTGCGTTACAAACTCTAATCGTCGAATAAATCAGCGCCGACGCAATGCACTCTTAAACGAGGGTTTATTCCAGCATACTTTCAAATCCTAACTCTCTATCTCAAAAAACAGTTACCATATATAATATAGCGTGCCGACAAAATTGTCTTCAAAACGCGTTTTAGAGCAACTTTCAAGCGGTCTATACCATATTCAAGTTACAAATTTGTGATTAAAATTTCATTTATCCAAATCCTTTGGTAAATAAAATGGGTTGTTCTAAATCCTTTTAGCTCGAATCTTTCTTTTAGATTTCGTAACAGATTTCCATATTGACTTTTAAAATGTAACCTGATTTTATTCAAGAGTTTTGATTTTAAATTTTTTTAAAATTTTTCAAATAGTGTGACGGAGTGTTGCAAAGCAACTTTAATTTGTAAGCTATCTCATTCAAGCCCCTTCTTTCCGCACCAAAACACATAATCTCGCATTTCTTTTGGTAAAAAAACAGTTTTGGCACGAAAATCGATATACGTTTAATCGCGATAGATTAAACAATAATATTGATTAAACATATTCCGGAGAGAGTCGTGAGATTTTCTCCGGATTTTTTGTTTTCTGATTATAAATGGATACCTTTGGGGCACTAAACACTAAAACCATTAACCAACCATGTCTTCTGCACTCGTTATTTTGCAGCTGGTGGTAGTACTGGCCATGATATTCATCGGTGCCAAGGTCGGAAGCATCGGCCTCGGTATCTACGGAATGGTAGGCGTATTCATCCTGGTGTTCGGATTCGGACTCGCTCCGGGCAACATCCCCATCGACGTGATGCTCATCATCGTGGCGGTAATCACCGCGTCCGCTGCGCTCCAGGCGGCGGGAGGCCTCGACTACATGGTCGAAGTCGCGGCGCGCTTCCTGCGAAAGCACCCCAACCATATCACCTTCTACGGCCCTCTCACCACATGGCTGTTCTGTATCCTTGCCGGCACGGCGCACACATGCTACGCCCTGCTGCCCATCATCTCCGAAATCGCGCTCAAAGCCAAGATCCGTCCGGAACGTCCGCTTTCGGTAGCGACCATCGCCGCTTCGCTCGGAATCACGGGATCTCCCGTATCGGCCGCCACGGCGGCGATACTCTCGCAGGCCCTGCTCGGCTCGGAGGGAATCGGCATGCGGGAGATATTCATCGTGACGATACCGGCTTCGCTCATCGCCATCCTCGTCGCATCGTTCGTCCAGAACTTCGTTGGCAAGCCCCTGGAGGAGGATCCGGAGTACCAGCGCAGGGTGCGTGAAGGCCTCCTTTACCCCGACGATGAGGTGGAAATCAAGGAGAAAAAGATCAACCCCCGCGCAAAATGGGCGGTTCTTGTATTCCTTTTCGGCGTCCTGCTCGTGGTTCTGTTCGGAAGCTTCCCTAGCCTCCGCCCTTCCTTCGACGGAGAAGTCCTCAGCATGAACTCCACCATCGAGATGACGATGATGTCCATCGCAGCGCTGATCCTGCTCGTGGGCAAGGCCGACGTCAAGAAAGCCGTGAAAGGCAACGTCTTCTCCTCGGGAATGACCGCCATGGTGTCCATTTTCGGAGTCGCATGGATGGGCAGCACTTTCTTCGAGGGCAACAAGGAGGTCATCCTTGGGAATGTCGCCGGCATTTTCACGTCTCATCCCATCCTCTTCGCCATCCCCCTGTTCGTATTCAGCATAATGCTGTTCTCGCAGGCCGCCACGGTGCGTACCCTCTACCCCGTCGGCATCTCCATGGGCATCCCTCCGCTCGTGCTGCTGGCCCTGTTCCCCGCCGTCAACGGCTATTTCTTCATCCCCAACTATCCCACCGAGGTGGCTGCCATCGGCTTCGACCGCACCGGCACTACCAAGATAGGCAAATATGTCATCAACCACTCATTCCAGCTCGCAGGTTTTATCACGACCTTCGTCTCCATTGGAGTGGGATATCTGATAATCAGTTTAATACACTAAAACAAAATCTTTTATGAAGTTAATCAAACTATTCGCGACGCTGGCCCTCACGCTGGCAGTCTGCCTTTCGCTTGAAGCGAAGCCCAAGATCCGCATCATCGCCACCGGCGGCACCATCGCCGGTGTAAGCTCCACCTCAGCCTCCTCGGCATATACCGCAGGCCAGGTCGGAATCCAGACCCTTCTCGACGCAGTACCGCAGATACTCAACCTTGCCGAGGTCGACGGCGAGCAACTGGTCAACATCGGCTCGCAGGACATGAACGACGAAGTGTGGCTCAAGCTTGCCAAGCGCGTCAACCAGCTTCTTAATGAAGAAGGCTATGACGGAGTCGTGATCACCCACGGAACCGACACCATGGAGGAGACCGCCTACTTCCTCAACCTGACCGTCAAGAGCGACAAGCCCGTCGTACTTGCCGGCTCCATGCGTCCGTCCAACGCCATCAGCGCAGACGGCCCGGCCAACCTGTACAACGCCGTCGCCGCAGCCGTTTCACCCGCCTGCAAGGGAATGGGCGTGCTCTGCTGCATGAACAACCAGCTGCTTGACGCCAAGACCGTCATCAAGACCCACACCATCGACTGCGACACCTTCGAGGGTGGCCCCTCCGGCATCATCGGCTACGTCTACAACGGCGAGGCCTACATACTCCAGACTCCCAACAACAAGCACACCGTGAACTCCATATTCGATGTGTCCAAGATTACCAAATTCCCGAAGGTAGGTATCGTCTACGGCTATGCCAACGCTTCCCCGCTTCCGATGCAGGCCTTTGTCGATGCCAATTTTGACGGAATCGTCCTTGCAGGAGTCGGTGACGGTAACTTCTACAAGGACGTCTTCGAAGTGGCCGTAAAGGCCCAGAACCAGGGCATCCAGATTGTCCGTTCCTCCCGCTGCCCTACAGGCCCTACCTGCCTGAACAGCGAAGTCGATGACGAGAAGTACCACTTTGTCGCTTCCCTCAGCCACAATCCTCAGAAGGCCCGCATCCTTCTCATGCTCGCCCTCACCAAAACTCATGACTGGCAGGAGATCCAGCAGTTCTTCAAGGAATACTAGGCCATGAGACGCATGCTTATGACTCTCGCCCTCGCGGCGAGCGGCCTCGTGTGCTTCGCACAGGGAGGCAATACCGGAAACGGCGGCTACGACGGGAACTATCAGTCCCTCGCCGAGCGCGTCCTGAACCTGGAGAAGAAGAACGACGCCTTCAACATGTACTTCAACTACGGCTACAGCTACCAGCTGACCGACGCCACGTCGGACTGGACCTCGGCTTTCCGTGCCAAACAGCTCCGCTGGGAGGTGAAAGGTACGTTCGGGGACCATCTCAGCTACAGGCTCCGTCACCGTATGAACAAGGCCACGGCCGCCATGGGAGAAGGGAACTTCGCAAAGGCTACCGACATCATGATGGTTGGCTGGAAGTTCAATGACAAGGTGTCCCTGATGGGCGGAAAGATGTGCCAGTTCTGGGGCGGTTTCGAGTTCGACGAAAACCCCATGTACATCTATCAGTACTCCGACATGGTAGACTGCATGGACAACTTCCTCGCCGGCGTCGCCCTTTCGCTGACCCCGGTGGCCGGCCAGGAATTCGTCCTCAACGTCTCCAACTCCTACAGCGGGAAGTTCGCGGATGAGTATGGCGCCGGCGCCCGCACCGCGGACGGCAAGGCTCTGACCGCTTCGAACCATCCTCTCGCATACATCTTCAACTGGAACGGAAGCTTCTTGGGCGGCATGCTCAACACCCGCTGGGCCGTGGGTTCCTACACTCAGGGACGGATTGTCGGAGAGTCCTCCGACCTGCATGACAACATGGTGTTCATCGGAACCCAGCTGAACCTGCCCAAGTTCCAGTGGTACGTGGACTACATGGGCGCATGGGAAGGCCTGGACCGCCTGCGCATCGCCACCTCCGA
>DGGS01000185.1 GCA_002392325.1 Bacteroidales bacterium UBA3868 | reverse complement strand
TCCCCGTGCAAGCCAACCGTGTGCGCAGATTGGGCATCCCAATCATCACTTCTCACACGTTGCTGAAAGCGATTCCTAATGAAGATCATACCGGCGTTGTGGGCGCAGTGATTGCGGAATGCAAGAATTTCAAACCTGTGCCCGGTACAGAACGGATTATCAAAGATATAGACTTGATTAATATTTGTACCGGCTTGAAGCCCGACAATCTGATTTTGGAAAAGGGCAAGGTTACCTTCGGTCTCAACACATATGGTGTAGGTGACGCCACGCGCGTGGGCGAGGGCACTTGCGCCGTGCTCCGGGGCAAACAAGCCGCCATGGAGATCGCCCAATCGATGAATGTGCGTTTCAACTATGACGACTATCTGGCTGTGACCAAGGATTATGCGGATTCACAACAACATCCGGTGCGCGTGCTCGACAAACCGAACAGACCGACTGGTGAGCGCCTGAACAAACCGTTCGTGATGGCCGATTGCTTGTACGGATTCGCTTGTAACCCGTGCTCTTTTGCCTGCCCACAAGGCGCTATCACCAAGATTGCCACCAACACGGTGCCGCAAATCGATTACAACAAGTGCATCGGTTGTATGAAGTGCGTGAACCACTGCCCTGGCCTGGCCCTGTTTGGTTACAACATACCCAAAAACTGGTTGTTCCTGCCGTTTGAGTACGATGCAGAGGAAAATGCTGAGGTATATCTCGTGAATGATAATGGCCAAAAAGTGGGCGAAGGCGTGATTGAGAAGATTACAAAGGGTGAAAACAAGACCAATGTTGCCCGCGTGAAAGCGCTGAATGTGGAAGGCGAGGCCATGCTGGAAATCACTGGCTTCGTCTTGAAAGACAGATATCCCGAACCGCTGAATTGGCAAGAAGTTGGGCAGAACGAAGAGGATCCCGCATTCGTCTGTCACTGCGACGATGTCAAGATTGAAACCATTTTGGCGGCCGTGAAGGGCAAAAAGATAATTTCTGTGGACGAGTTGAAGCACATCACCCGTATCGGTATGGGTCCGTGCCGTGGCAAACGCTGTATTCCGCGTGTGAAATTGCTGCTGGCAGGCCATGGCGTGGAGGTTGTGGGCGACGCCACCCCGCGCGGCCCACTCTCTTCCCAGCTCAACATTGGCGAGCTTTGCCCGAGCGAAAAACCGGCGGAGTTTGTGACAAATGTTAACGGGAAACCCACCAAGAAAGTGGAATGCGATGTGTTTGTGGCCGGTGGCGGCATCACCGGTAGTGGTCTGTTCCGTTATTTTGCGGAGGCAGGCAAGAAAGTGGTGCTTTGCAACGCTGAACGCGGTTCCTCATGGCGCTGCATCGGCGGCGGACGCCCCAGTTTCTCGGTGCCCGAGATCGCCGACATTGCGGAACACAACCGCGCTATCTTCGAATCCATCCAGAAAGTGACCAATATCAACTACAAACCCACCCGCTATGTGGGATTCGCACACGATGAGGCCAATTACAAGGCACTTGAAAAATCGCTGGAGTGGTCTGATGGTTACATGGTGGACAAAAAGGACTTTGTGAAAGAGGTCTCACCCTATTTCAACCCGAATTTGAACACATATCAGGCCGCCTGCATCACCAATGCCTGCTGGCAGGCCACACCTGGTCCCACGATCAACTATATCCGCAATATTGCCATTGAGCATGGCGGGGTGTTGCTGGAGGATACGCGATTGATAGAAGTGCAGAAGACCGCCAAGGGCTTTATGGCGCTGGTGTTTACGCATGACAAAGAATATGTGGAGTACCACTGCGAGCATTTTGTGAACTCGTTAGGACCGAGTGCCAACAAGTTTGCCGAGCAATTGGGTATGTATCTCGGTTTGTATCCAATTAAGCACCAGGCATTTATCACCCATCGTCTGCCGATGTTAGGTAAGGATGGCGATTCGTTGGATATGCTGATTGACCGCCGTAAGTACAAAGGATTTTCCGCCGTGTATGGCCAACAGTTTGCCGAAACCGGCCAGATTATCGGGTGCGCTTCGCCCGCGACTGAGCAGTTGCAGGCAGGCAAAGAGTTGAAATACAATACGCAAGACTTCCTGCAGGTGTGCGCCGAGATGTTCATCGACTGGATTCCGCAGTTGAAGAATGTCAGTTTCCAAGCCACCTGGGCGGGTTATTACACAGAACCGCGTTACATCGTGGATCCGGAGCACGGCCTGTTGGTTGGTATGCGTGGACACGGCTTCATGCTGGGACAGTATTTGGCAAAGATTTATGTTGACAAATATTTGGGCAAAGAGGCCCCGTCATACATGTCGCGTCTGGCTGTCAGCGGCGACGGTTTGAGCGAGAATGCGTTCCAGTAAACAGTTGGTTTTTACGATATTACACAAAGAGTCGTCAGGTTTTGGGCGACTCTTTTTTTCCGCCCTTGTCATTTATGTATGATTTTGTATTTTTGCAGACTCAAAAAAGTATTGATATAAGAAGTTAATTGAAAGAATAAAATGAAAAGAATAACATCTCTATTGGTTGCTGTCTTGTGTGCAGGCGTACTGTTTGCGCAAAACAACAGCGATGTTTTGGTTAAAGTTGGAAAAGAGAATATTACGAAAGAGGCATTCCTGAATGCGTACCAGAAAAACAACTCATTGGAGAAAGCCTCTGAGCAGGATTTACGCGAGTATCTTGACCTTTTCGTCAATTACCGTATGAAGGTTCAGGAAGCGGAAGAGTTGAAAATGGACACATCGGCCGCATTCCAGAGAGAGCTGGCATCGTATAAAAACCAGTCATCCCAGCAGTATCTTGTTGACACAGAGGTGAGTGAGCGCTTGTTGGACGAAGCTTTCGAACGCGCTAAAACGCAAGTGAGGGCTTCCCATATTCTGATTCAGTGTGCCCCAACAGCATCTCCTAAAGATACTTTGGCGGCATATCATAAAATTATGCAGATTCGAGAGAAAGTGATGAAAGGGCTTGACTTCAACCAAGCTGCCGAGCTCTATTCTGACGATCCTTCCGCACGTGATTATGTCAATCCGCAAAACAACCGGATACAGCATGGTAATCGTGGTGAGTTGGGCTTTTTCTCCGTTTTGGATATGATTTATCCTTTCGAGTGCGCTGCTTTTGAGACACCCGTTGGTGAGGTCTCTATGCCAGTGCGCACCCAATTCGGGTATCATATTGTATATGTGCAAGAGCGTGTTCCGGCAATGGCAAAAATTTATCTCTCCCAGATTTTCATTGCCGACACCTTGGCCCCCACGGGCAATTCGCCTGCCCCGATAAAGGCCAAACTCGCTGATTTGCAACGCCGTATCAATGATGGCACCAGCACTTTTGAAGAGCTGGCTCGCGAGTTTTCAGATGATGTGGCCACCAAAAACGAGGGTGGTGTGATGCAACCGTTCTCACCCAGCAAGCGTCCCGGACGCTATGTGTCTGCCGCCATTCATCTCAAACCCGGCCAGGTTTCCGAACCGGTGGCCTCCTTCTTGGGATGGCACTACCTTAAACTCGACTCCATCATTTATGTGCAAATGAACGAAGAGGGGCGCTATCTGCTCAAAAACCGTTTGTCACGCGACCCGCGCTCACACAAGAGCCAGAATTCTTTTATCGCAAAACTGAAGAAAGAGTACAACTATGAAGAAAGCGGCAAAAAGGCAGCAATGAAGTATTTCAAGAAAAATCTGAAAGAATCTTTCTTCTCTTCTAAATCTGAAAATGTGGACGATCTTCCAGGTATCAAGAATCTTAAGCCCATGTGCACCTTCGCTGACCAGTCGTTGACCCCCTATCAGTTCGGTCGCTTCTTCACCCGTTTCAAAGGCGCTAATCTTAAAGGGACAGCGGTGGAATTTTTGGAAAGAATATTCCCGGATTTTGTCGGCGAAAATATGATGATGTATGAGAAAGCGCATCTTGAAGACAAATACCCTGAATTCAGAGATTTAGTTAATGAATTCCATGATGGTATGCTTCTTTATGAAATCAACTCCAAGAAGGTTTGGAACGCCGCCGCTGAAGATTCTGTTGGGTTGGACAACTTTTATCAGTCCATTAAGACACAATATCCTACCGTGGACTCCACCGGACAGGCAACCTATAAACCGTTGAGCGAAATCCGCGCTTCCGTCATCAACAAGTATCAGGATTATCTGGAAAACCAATGGGTGAAACAACTTCATGAGAAATATCCTGTTGTAGTGGATGAAAAAGTGTTCCAGTCCATTCTGAAACGATAAGGTGAAACGAATCATTATCCCGATATTATTGGTCTTGTGCCTCGCATCTTGTCACCAGAAACGCGACAGGATTGTGGCGCAGGTCTATTATCACAAACTCTATCTTTCTGAGGTTCTGAATAATATGCCTTCAGGTCTGTCGCCAGAAGACAGTGTGGCGTTAGTAAAAGAATATATCGACGCATGGGTGAAAGAGAAACTGGTGCTGCATGCGGCGGAAAGGAATTTGTCGGTGAGAGAGAAGAATTTTGACAAAAAGATGGAGGAGTATCGAAATGGACTGTTGATTAACGCATACTATGACAAATTGGTGTCAGATACCACCAAATTCAACATCTCGCAAGAGGAAATGGATGCCTTCACCAATGATTTTGGGAAACGTTACACGGTGGATAAGGACATCGTGAAACTCAACTATGTGAAACTTGCCGCCAAATCCGCATTGACAGACAAGGTGCGTGACATTCTCTTTGATGAGGAGAAGCGGACATCGGACAAAGAATTGTTAATCAAATTGTTGGGAGATTCTGTTGAGTACATGATAGATGACAAAACCTGGCTTTATCTGGATGATATTCAAGCGGAGGTGCCCTTCGAAGTTGACGACAAACAGTTGCAGTCAGGTCCGCAATATGTGGACAAGGCAGTTTCGGGATATCGCTATTTAATGGTGATCTTGGAGCATAAGGATCGTCGGACGATGAACGAGACGCAAGATGAGCGTGCCGCTGCCAGGATGATGTTGGTGAACCAGCGCAAGCGGGAGTTCATCGAGAATCATGTGAACCTTTTGTATGAGAAAGCCTTGAAAGACGGGGCGATAATACAATAACGCTCGCTACTCGGCGCGAGTGGAAGGCCGGTTCTTCAACAACAAGTAGATGAAATACGGTGCGCCCGCAAGGGCGGTGATGCTGCCTACCGGTAACTCGGAAGGCGCCGCGATGGTGCGTGCCAAAGTGTCGGCCACCAGCAAAAAGAACGCTCCGAAGAAGATGGAGTAGGTGAACAAATGGCGGTTGCTGCTCCCGAACAGCAGGCGGATGATGTTCGGCACGATAAGTCCGATGAACCCGATGACGCCGCAAAAGGAAACCACTACCCCAATCAATAGGGAAGACACAATCAGCACTACATAGGTGGTGCGTTGCGTGTTCACACCGATGCTTTTTGCCGATTCTATTCCCATCTGCATGATATCCAAATCTTTAGAGTGGTAATACAGGAAGATGAAAGCGATGATCATGACGGGGATCAACCATCCGATTTCACCCCAGGAAACCGTGGCCAGACTGCCCATGGTCCAGAAATAGATTTTTTGCATGGACTGTTGGTTTACCACGATGAGCAGGGTGATGATGGAGGAAATGAAGAAATTGAGCGCGATGCCAGTGAGTAGGAGGGTTTGGGTGGAACTGTGGTGCGAGAATCTTCCGATGCCCATGATGAAAACTAATGTGAGCAAAGCGGTGAGCAGGGCGGGCACGGTGACCCCGAACAGGGAGATGTCCCAGCCGAGGATGATGGCGACCGCCGCACCCAAAGAGGCTCCGGACGATATGCCCAGAATGTAGGGATCGCAGATGGGGTTGCGGAAGATGCTCTGGAACACGCACCCGCAGACCGCAAGCGAGGCACCGGCCAGCAAACTCATCACAATGCGCGGCAGACGCAACTGCCAGATGGCAGTGTCATAGAAAGCGGGCACGATGATGTCGCTGGAAACATGAAGCCGGTGCAGAAAGCTGCCCCACACCATCTTGAACGGGATGTCAATGGCCCCGATGAAGATGGCTCCGATGGCGGCAAGCAGCAAAATGGCGCCGAAAAGGATAGGAAGCAGTATGTGTTTGCGTTGTCTCATATTATGGACTGCAAAAATAGTAAAAAGAGACCACTTCACAAAATCCATCTTTTTGCCATTTGGTACATTATTTTTTTGTACCTTTGCCGCCGAAACAATCAATAGCAAGAGTATGGAAAATCCCACACTGGAACAGAAAGTCAAATCCATTATAGATCAGATCCGTCCCTACCTGCAACAGGACGGTGGAGATATTGAGTTTGTGGAACTTACCACCGACAATGTCGTGAAGGTGAAACTGCAGGGCGCCTGCGGTTCCTGCCCGCACGCCAAGATGACGCTTAAAAACGGCGTGGAGCAAACCATCAAGCACTATCTCCCTGAAATCGATCATGTGGAGGATGTGGTGCTGGGATTCTAATTTTAGATTTGAGACTTGAGACATAGGACATAAGACTTTAAAAAAAGATATTCATAGAACCGCCTCGAAGAGGCAAAACGCACGAAGTGCAAATAACCTCACACCAGCGAAGCGCAGTGTGGAGCACCAACAAACTGACAAAACCAAACACTAAACAATATGGGCTTGAAATGCGGCATAGTAGGTCTGACCAATTCCGGTAAAACAACGATGTTCAACTGCATCTCGAATACGAAGGCGGCAGTTACGGAGTTTGCGTACAGCACGAACAAATCCAACATTGGCGTGTGTGCTGTGCCGGATGACCGTCTTGCCAAGATCAACACATTTATTCAGGCCGATAAGTTGGTATATGCCAATTTGGACCTGGTGGATATTCCGGGTTTGGCCAAGGGCGCAAGCCAGGGCGAGGGTATTGGTAACAGTTTCCTCGCGGATGTGCGTCTGTGCGATGCCCTGATTCATGTGCTTCGTTGTTTCGACAATCCCGCCCTGCCGCATGTGGAGGGTTCTGTGGATCCTGTCCGCGACATTGAGATTGTGGATTTTGAGTTGCAATGCAAGGATTTGGAGCAGGTTGACCGCAAAATCTCCAAGGTGGAGAAAGCCGCCAAGATTGGTGACAAGAACGCCAAACATGATTATGAGGTATTGAAGAAATACAAGGAGCATCTGGAGAAATTCCAGAATGTGCGCACACTGGAAGTTACTCCCGATGAGCACGCTGTGGTGGCCGATATGATGCTGTTGACCGAAAAACCGGTGCTGTTTGTGTGCAATGTGAACGACGATGACGCCGTGACCGGGAACGCATATTCCGAAGCGGTGAAGAAATATGTGGAGGAGAATGGTGGCGAGATGCTGGTGATTGCGGCCAAGATTGAATCTGAAATCGCCGAACTGGAAAGTGAAGACGACCGGAAAGTGTTTTTGGAGGATGTGGGTTTGACCGAGCCGGGTGTGAACAAGGTGAT
>DGGS01000069.1 GCA_002392325.1 Bacteroidales bacterium UBA3868 | reverse complement strand
CGGTGCGTCATGTTGCCGCAATGGCCAATCTGAATGGAAGCTTTTGCACCCTCGGCGTGGATGGCGTCCGTCAACTTCTTCAACTCAGGAATAATCTCCTCACGCAACCACAATTGGCCGTCGAACGAGAGACCGCTCTGGCAAACGGAAGCATACGCCACCGTGGTCATACCGACACCTCCGCGGGCAACGGCGGTATGGTAGTCAAACAATTCTTTTGTCGGCCGGTTTCCGTGCGCCATATTCTCGAAAGCGGCGGAACGGATGGTACGGTTACGCAAGGTAATAGGGCCAATTTGGCAAGGGGTAAAAATCTTGGATTCTGACATATTAATTTTTTTAAAATTATTCTATTGGGTTAATTTTGTGAATATTCTGTAAGCGTTTTCGGTCGTAACATCGGCCACTGTCTGCAAGGAAACCTGGAAAAGGTCGGCCACTTTTTGCGCGATGAACGGGATGTAAGCACTCTCATTGGGCTTTCCGCGGTGCGGAACGGGCGCCAGATAGGGGGCATCAGTCTCTAACACAATGTTTTCCAATCCCACATGGGCCACAATATCCTGTACTTTGCTGTTCTTGAAGGTCACCGTGCCGCCAATGCCAAGGGCAAAGCCATTCTTCACAGCCCAATCAGCCTCCTGAACACCGCCCGAAAAGCAATGCATCACGCCGGTGAGTTCACCCGGGCGGAACTTCTTCAAAATCTCAATCGCATCATTATAGGCACTTCGGATATGCAACGACAGTGGAAGTTGACGGTCCCTGGCCCAGCAAAGCTGACGGTAAAAGGCCTCCCGCTGCTCTTTCTCAAAGGTTTTGTCCCAGTAGTAATCCAAACCAATCTCGCCCACACCCACCACATTCGGATCCTCAAAATGGGGTTCCAATTGGGCAAGCGCATCTTCAAAATCTGTTTTGGTATCTTCCGGATGAAGACCTATCAAGACGAAAAAGTTGTCCGGAAACAGCTTTACAGCTTCGTTCAGCCAAGCCGGAGTCTCGCTGTTGACGCATCCCAAAATCATCTTGTCCACACCCGCATCTATGGCACGGCGCACCGTTTCCTCCCAATTGTCGGGATAACTCTCGCGGTACAGATGTGTGTGGGTATCGACAAAACGCATATTTATGAAATATTTGAATTTCTGAATTTTATATTTGTTAAAAAATATTAATCCAGCGCAAAAAAACATCCGCCTAAAAAGGGCAGATGTTAGATATTATTAGTTAAGATTTGATTCTTTAATCCACTTTTCGATAAGTTGTTCCTGTTTTTCCTTATCGGAAAGTTCCTCCGTCATAATTTTTTCAGCTATATTGATGGAGAAGTTGGCAATCTCATTCTTCAGGTCTGTAATGGCCTTCATTTTCTCCATTTGGATAGCTTGTTTGGCATCGGCTATGATGGTTTGGGCTTCCGCATCGGCTTTGAGTTTGGAATCCTCTTTCATCTTCTCGCTGATGGCGCGGGCCTCATTGAGAATATCGTCGCGTTCCGCCTTGGCCTGGGCGAGCATTTGCTCGTGCTTGTGGTTCAGGTTCTCCAGTTCGGCGTGCACGCGCGCGGCCTCATCCAGCTGGTCTTGAATCTTCTTGTTGCGGCTGGCGATACCTTGCGTGATAACCGGCCAGGCGAATTTTGCCAAAATGAAAAAGAAGATGCCGAAGCCGAGCAGCATCCAAAAAATTAGTCCAAATGAGGGTTTTATAAGTTCCATATTATAGTCTGGGTTGTTTCTTTAATGTTAGGAAATGTTGGGGGACCCTGCCAACCGCAGGGTCCTTCAACAAATTAAGCGATTGCGATCAGCAGACAAACGACGATGGCGAACAGGGCGACACCTTCGATCAAGGCGGCGGCCAAAATCATGTTGGTACGAATATTGCCGGCCACTTCGGGTTGGCGTGCGATGGCGGACATAGCGTCGCGACCGATGTTACCAATACCGAGACCCGCGCCAATGGCGGCGAGACCAGCGCCCATACCAGCACCCATTTTACCGATACCAAGGTCGGTGGCTGCTTGCAATAATGTGGTTAATACTGACATAGTTTTTATTATTTAAAATGAGTTAAAAAATGTTTATTCAGCCAATTCAGGTTCTTCCTCCTCACCGCAAGCCATCCCGATGTAGATGGCACTCAACAGCGTGAACACAAACGCCTGGATGAACGCCACCAGCAATTCCAAACAGCTCATGAAGAGATAGAAGAAAACAGACACAACCGATACGCCGTATCCCAACGCCGGGGCCATCTGTCCGAAAATGAAAATCAGCGAGATGAAACCCAGCACAATGATGTGACCGGCGGTGATGTTGGCGAAAAGTCGCACCATCAGCACGAAGGGTTTGGTGAAAATACCAATAATCTCCACAAACGGCATAATGGGCAGCGGAACCTTAAGCCACCATGGCACACCAGGCGTATTGACAATATCTTTCCAATATTCTTTTTTTCCGGAAAATTGAGTCACAAAAAACGTTAACAGGGCAAGGATTCCCGTAACCGCAATATTGCCGGTCAGGTTGGCACCTCCGGGGAAAATAGGAATCAACCCCATCAAGTTATTGAAGAGGATGAAGAAGAAAAGTGTGAGCAGGAAAGGCGTGTATTTCGGCGCGTTCTTGCCCAACGAGGGTTCAATCACCTCTTCTTGCAAGAAAACGATAACGGGCTCCACCAACGCCTGCAATCCCTTGGGCGCCTGATCGGGGCGGCGCTTGTACTGCTTGGCCACCGACAGGAAAATCCATGTGATCAGAATCAGCGAGATGATGAGAGCACAGACATTCTTGGTGATGGAAATATCGTATTTGCACACATGGTCAACAGGATAAACGGCGCCCTCCTCCAGATGGCCGGTATAGTCGTCGGCCAACTTGACGATGCTGCCTTTCTGATCGCCCCAGCCCATGGCATAACCCTTGTAAGCGGCCTCGCCATGATGGAACTTGTTGGACATAAACGCCACAAAATGGCCGTTGTCGATCAGCATCACGGGCAGTGGAATGGTCACACTCTTGTCGCCGTCGCCACAAATATGCCAGCCGTAACTGTCGGTGATATGCTCTATGATAAAGGGTCCCGCATTAAAACTTTCATCTTCCGCGGCTTGTAGAGAAACGGAGGAAAAGGCCATCAAAACAGCCATGAAAAAACCCGCCAACAAAAGATTAATATTTCTATAATTCATACAATATCAGATCTTTACAATTTTTCAACGGAACGAATTTCCGTTTCCAAAAAAGTGGCGCAATATACAAAATTTTAATGAGGGCAAGAATAAAAAAGTTAATCTTCGCTCGGGTAAAAAGAGAGTTTGCTGCTGCTTTTCCGAAGAATCTCCGGTTCTCCACGATAGGACACATTGCTGGTTTCACTGCTCACAATCTGCAGATTACGGATATTGCCCAAGAAGACATGTGAGGACTCCGTCGCATGAACAACGGCCACATCCGCATCCATGGCGGCCAAATCCGCGCGTGCGGATTCCTCCGCTTTCACCAACAAGGTATCCACTCTTCCTGACACATCCACCGAAGACGACTCCTCCAGCAGAATCTCCAATTTTTGCGCTTTCATGGGCAACTCACACAGGAAATTACAGCCATCGGAAACATCGATTTTATTCAATTCAGGGGCACTAACCCAAACAATGATGCGGTCTCGCCCACTCCAACGCGCCTCATCATAGCTGATATAAAGAGTATCGTTTCGGATTTCAGTTTTCACTTTATTTATAATGTCATCCGGCGCTTTCACCTCAATAGAAACCGAGTCATGCTGCTCAAAACGCACCTCAATACCATCTTCCGCCTTGATAGCCGTAAATTGTCCCTGCGCACGAGGCTCGCGCACAAAGACAACTTGCTGACGGTCGGCAAACACACCCGACTGGAGCTCGTTGCGGTGATTGTACGCCTTCGCCCCTGTAACGGCGATGCCCACCACACTCAGCAACCACAGGGCCAACAACACCCACACCATCCCTCTGCGGCGAGGTCTTCGTGTATCCGCAAGATAGAAGCAGAACATCACAATAGCAATAGCCGGACACAACAGGAAAATGGAAACGCTGAGGATCAGTAGAATCTCATTCACTCCAACCAAAATCCCCGGAACCAGATTGAACATGAGCAATATCATCGCAATGAAAAGTCCTAAAACCGTGGCAAGAAGCGAGAATCCGACAAGTCCGAACAAAACAATGATAATGATTTTGAACACTTTCGAAATACCTGAAGATGTTTCTGTAACAAGCGGCTCATTGTTCGCCGAATAGTTTTTAATATTATCCACATTGGGTTCAACACCCTGCATTTCAAGATGTTGCGCCACCGTCCTGGCCTCCGGGACAAAGATCCACATCAGGATGTAAATGAAGGAGGTCCATCCGAAACTCAGCAACAATACCAGCACAAACAACAGACGCACCGGCGTTACATCCCAGTCCATATAAGCAGCCAAACCGCTAGCCACACCGCCAATCATTTTGTTGGTGGAATCACGGTAGAGTTTCCGCACCTGCTTGCGTTTCGGTTCCGAAGCGTTAGGCGTGGTAGTTCTTTCCTCTTTTTTCGTTTCATCGCCATCCTCAAATTGGCTGGGCTGTCCCATAACGGCAATCACCTCTTCCACATCTTTCATTTCCACCACATTACGGTTCACCAGCCGACTGGTAAAAAGTTCGGCTATTCGGGCTTCTATATCCCCCATTATCTCTTCCTTTTCTTCCTCGGAAAAATGACGGCCCAAATCCGCCAAATACTGCTGGAGTTTCGAATAGGCATCCTCATCGATATTAAAAACGAGACCACTCAAGTTGATTGTCATTGTTTTTTTCATAGTGCAAATATTTTATAAAGTTCTGGTTTTTATTGAATTAATCGTACGGTTAATGTCCGTCCACGCCTCTTCCAGTTCGGAGAGGAACGCGCGGCCGTCTTCGGTAAGCTCATAGTATTTCCGAGGTGGTCCCTGCACCGATTCCTGCCATTGGTACGACAGGAATCCGCCGTTTTTCAGTCTGGACAACAGCGGATAGAGCGTGCCTTCCACCACGATAAGATGGGCATTTTTCAGTTCCGTAATAATATCGGAAACATAGGCGGGTTTCTGGGCGATAACCAGCAAGATGCAATACTCCAAAAACCCTTTGCGCATTTGCGCTTTGATATTTTCAGTGTTTACGGGCATAATTTTGAAAGATTAAAATCACGCCGCAAAAATACACTTTTTTAAATACCTTGCAATACAAAGTACTATTTTTCCATTATTTTTTCCACAATTTTATCCACATTCATATCTTCCTCATTTACCGACAAATCTGCCATTTGGTAATACGGCAGCCGTTTTTGCAGTGTCTTACGCACATAATCGCGCAATTCCCCGTCGGAAAGCGACGAGGTAAGTGGCCGGTTTTTCTTACTGAATTTCAGTCGGTCAAAAAGGGTTTCTTCGGAAAGATTAAGATAAATAGAAAATGCCTCGTTATGAATTAGTTCCATGGCATTCTTATACGTAGGAGCACCGCCTCCCGTGGAAAGAACAATATTGGAGCAAGCGAGTTTTTCTTTCAAGGTTTGATACTCACACAGTCGAAATACAGATTCCCCATACTTTTCAAAAATATGGGGAATCGAACAGTGGTATTTTTCTTCGATGGCGCTGTCCAAATCCACAAAACCCAAGCCAAGCCGTTGGGCAAGTGCGCGACCGATGGTAGTCTTGCCGGAACCGGAGAAACCGACCAGCACTATGTTTTTCATCGTTATTGCATGTTTTCCAAGATGGCGTCAATGAGGTTTTGGGCGCAAGCGGCAATATCGGAGATGCGGGCCGGCAACATGTAGCATGGTGAGGTGAACACCATGTTCTGCTTATCGGAAATCACTTCGGTTTGCTGCGTGTTGATGTGCTTAGAGCCGAAGCTGAGCACATTTTCGATAGTTCCCTCATCGTTGCCTACAGTAATAGTCACATCTCCAAGTACTTTGGCAATCATGACAGGGGCGATGCACAGTGCTCCGATAGGTTTGCGCTGGGCGTGGAAATCACGAATCAGCTGGGCCACATCCTCACGCACTTTGCATTTTTTGCCATCCAAAGCGTAGGTGAAGAGGTTTTTAGCTGCTCCG